>CALYVJ010000176.1 GCA_945494195.1 uncultured Selenomonas sp.
CTAAATGGCTGCCGGGATCGCAAATTCCCGGCAGCCCCGCATCACTGACGCAGACCAGGTCATGTCCCTGCTGCAGGTATTCGATAAGTTCCGGCCCCTTGGTGAATTTATTGTGTTCGTGATAGCTGGTCAGCTTCGTATGAATATCAAAATGCGTCAACAGCTGCCGCGTATGCCGCGTATCCTCAGCAGCGATCAAATCCACTTCCCCGAGCATCCGCACGGCACGATACGTCATATCTTCCAGATTGCCGATTGGCGTTGCACACAGATACAGCGTGCCCATCTTCTCTTCCGTTGTCATTCTTTGCCTTCCTCCATGCCGTAAATATGCAGAATCTCTTCTGTATAACTGCCATCTTCCCGATGCACGATGAGCGGCGGCAGTACCTTCAGTCCGCCGGGAGCAGCACCTACCACAGCTTCAATCAGCATCATATTAGGTGCCTTGCCAGCTTTAGGCTGAACCATCTGCAACCGCTTGGGTTCCATCTGATGCTCGTGGAGGCTCACGATAATTTCCCCCAGCCGTTCCGGCAGATGAACCATGGCAAACCGGCCACCAAAGCGCAAGGCAAAACGTGCCGCCCGTACCACGTCATCCAGCGTCGCCGTAAACTCATGGCGGGCTCTAGCCACTCCTGACATTTGATTGACCTGCCCATGGGCCACCGGACGATAGGGTGGATTGGCCACCACCACATCAAAAGACTCTGGAGCATAGACCTCCCGGATCTGGAGATAATCTCCAGCTTTCACAAAAATCTTGTCGTCCAGTTCATTCATCCAAACGTTGCGGGCCGCCACATCTGCCATGACTTCATTTAGCTCAATGGCATCTACCCGGGATACTTCATCGGCAATCAGCAAGGGAATCACCCCTGTCCCTGTTCCCAAATCCAAGACCCGCTGCCGGCTTTTCCACGATAAAAAGTGGGCGAGCAGCACCGCATCCAGCGAAAAGCAGAATTCCTGCGTATTCTGGATGATGTGCCGCCCGCTCCTCATCAAATCGTCAAGCCGTTCATTTTCTTTCAGGCTGACGTCTCTCATTCTTTGTTTTCTCTTCCTCCACCATTATTGCCGTTATTGCCCTTCTCCCGGCTGCCCCGTGGACGGCGATCGCGTCGCTGGCGATTCCCGCCTTCGCGGTTCTGTTTCTCATGCTCGCCCCGCAGACGGCGGCGATTGTGGGAATTTCCTCCACGATGGTCTTTATTTTCTCTGCCCTCGCGGTTGTCGCGCCGGCCATCGTCTTTGCGCTTCTCCCGCGGACGGCGGTTGCGCTCACGGCGTGGACGCTCCTGCTGTTCCTGCTGCTTGCCACTGCTTTCCTGCACCTCCGGCGCCGCGATGATTTCGTCACGAGGTACCTCGAAACCATCCATCATGTCGCTGTCCTCGTCCTTTTCGATAACGTCTTCCCAGGAAGCGACAATCGTGCGGCTGTTATCCAACAGAATGGTCGCCGTACGGCGCTGCTGGTTGAGGGAAATGACCTTGCCCTCGCCCTCCAGGGACACCACCCGGCTTCCCTGAGCCGGGGCCAACACCTTCTTGGGCTTCTTATGGCAATTCTCGCAATAACAGTCATTTTCATATTTGAGGCAGCACATCAGGCGGCCGCAAATTCCCGAAATCTTAGTGGGATTCAAGGAGAGATTCTGCTCCTTCGCCATACGGATGGAAACCGGTTCAAAATCCCCCAGGAAGGAGGCGCAGCAAAGGGGCCGCCCACAGCAGCCAATCCCCCCCATGAGTTTTGCCTCATCGCGAACGCCAATCTGGCGAAGTTCGATACGGGTACGGAATACTGATGCCAGATCTTTAACCAGATTGCGGAAATCGATGCGGCCATCAGCCGTAAAGTAGAAGATAATCTTATTCATGTCGAAAGTATACTCAACCTCGACCAGCTTCATGGGCAGTTTGTGTTCCTGAATCTTTTCCTCACAAATGCCGAAAGCCTCTTTCTCCCGCTTCTTGTTATCCTCCAAGCGCTGAAGGTCCGAAGCATTTGCTATCCGATGGACAATCTTCAACGGCTGCATGACTTCGCTGTCCCCTACCTCCCGGGGGCCAAGGACCGTCAGCCCGCACTCCATACCGCGGGCAGTCTCTACGATAACACGCTGCCCGGCTTCAATCTCCAGATTGCCCGGACCGAAATAATATATCTTTCCCGCTTTCTTGAAGCGGACTCCGATGATTTTCTGCAAAATTATCCTCCTACAACCTTTATGTCAAATCGCGTATACGCAATAAAAAACCTTCCATCTGCAAACGCAGGTTTACATTCGCCTGCAAGCGGCGCTGCATTTCTCGGACCTCCCGCAGCATCGCGAATATCTTATGCTCCGGAAACCGCGGCAAAAGCTGCGCCAGCTGCGCGCGGCAATCCTGATGATATAAGAGCGGGCTCGCCCCATCCTCATAAAGCACCAGCATGTCGCGGAGAAGCATATTAAAATACAGGAACCACTCCACGAGTTTTTCCCGTTCCAAATCGCCTTTTTCCTTGGCCAGCAGCCAAAGCTTATCCATATCCATAGCATCCAGCTGCGACAGCACCGACAAGGCATCGTTGCGAAGCGCCAGCCCGCCATTTTCAAAGAGAGTCACCGCCCTCCCCAGACTCCCGTCTGCCAGAGCGGACAACTCAGCCGCATCTTCTGCCGGAACCCCGCGCTCCTGCAGGGCAGCTGTCATCGCCTCCACCGGCAGCATGCCAAAGGCTACCGGCATACAGCGGGAAACGATGGTATCCAGCAGAGAACTTCGCGCACTAGTAACCAGAATGAAGGTAACCTGACCTTCCGGCTCCTCCAAAGTCTTCAAAAGGCTGTTGGCAGCCGCTTCGTTCATACACTCCACTTCATCGATGAGCACCACCCGGCTCTTTGCCATAACCGGATAACGGGAAGCCACCATCTGCATCTCACGAATCTGTTCAATACGGATAACCTTTGCGGACTTGCCCCGAACTTCCGGCAGAACCTCATAATAATCAGGGTGGCTGGCAAGCCGCATCGACTGGCAGGATTCACAATGCCCGCAGGGACCATCATCAGCAGCACAAAGGATTGCCGCCGAAAGCAGCCGCCCCAACATTTTCTTGCCGATCCCATCCGGACCAGTGAAAAGCAGGGCATGGGGAAGTCGTCCTTCCCGAAGCATGGTCCGCAGCTCACGCTTTTGCTTCTCATGCCCAATGATCTTATTCCAATTGAGTT
This sequence comes from uncultured Selenomonas sp., assembly GCA_945494195.1. Classification (GTDB taxonomy): domain Bacteria; phylum Bacillota; class Negativicutes; order Selenomonadales; family Selenomonadaceae; genus Selenomonas_A. The sequence goes on from CALYVJ010000176.1 coordinate 3,234, forward strand.
CCATTACATGTAAAGATCCACGATCATCCCGCGGATTGCATCATGACTGGCCACAATATCGAGCTGGCTGGCCTGACCCAGACGGATTTTCTCCGCCATCTCTTCCAGCCGTTTATCAATCTTGCGGACAGTGGTATACACCTTCTGCCGTCCCATGCGATCCCAACCAGCCTGGGTGTGAAGCTCGTACATATGATTGACCGCTTCCCCCACAAAGTTCTTGATAAGGGTGCGATAAGACTTCAGCTCATCATACGTCGGCGTCTTGGAAAGCCGTGCTCCCTGCTCATCAATCTGACGCAACAGCTTATCAAGCTGTTCCGTCGTCACCGCTTCTTCCTGATTGCGCAATTCCGTGCCAAAATCAGTGTCCATATCCCGGACACGTTCCTCCTCGCTGCTGCGGCTCAACGAGATGGAGGGCCCTTTTGTCGTCATGTTATCTATTTTCATCGGCATAATGTATCACCTGCTTTTCGTTTCCATGAATAAGTTCTAACGCGTATACTTGTCCATAATTTCCTATTATTGATTATACCGTTTCATCTGGCAATATGCAATATAAAGAAAAGGCCGTCAGGCCTCTGCCTGACGGTCAAAACCGGCGTTCCGGATTATTTGCTTTTATGCGGATTATGCGCCTCATATTCATCTTTGATGCCTTCGATGATTTTATCGTGACGCTCCTGCTCCTGCCGCAGCTGGCGATTGTACTCTTTCTCGCCAATCTGTCCATTGCGTTTCTGATATCTGAGCGCGCGGACATTCTGCTTATGGGTCATATCTTCTTCGTTGATGCGATGGCTGTACTTGTTGCTGGTCCCATCTTCAAAGATCTGCTGCGCATGATGACGATGCGCTTCCGAAACTCCAGACAGGGAAACTGTAGCGATGCCAAATCCCATCATACCAACCATTGCCAAAGCCGTAAATTTCTTTTTATCAAACTGCATGTTCCTAACTCCTTTACCTCAAATTGTTTATCTCGGGAATTTCCCTTCCTTGTTTTAAAGTATAGGAATCTAGAATTGGAGCTTCCTTAAACGAATATGATGGTTTTCCTTATATTTTCCTTATAATACCATTAATGAGGTATTTCCGACTGGCACCATCAGCACAAGCCCTCATCCAGCAGCTGCTGGATCTTGTCCATGACCCCAGCCTCCGCATTGCTCTTAGCCGTAAAGCGGGCCACCTCCTTAATAGCCGGATAGGCATTGGCCATCGCATAGCTGTAATAAACGGACTCCAGCATCTCTTTATCATTCATATAGTCGCCAAAAGCTGCGCACTCTTCCGGCAAAATCCCCAGGCGCTCTTGGATCTTGCGCACGGCCATGCCCTTGTTCGCCCCCATATTGGTGATATCCACCCAAAAAGCGCTCGCCAATACCACCTGCATCGAATCCGTATAGTGCTTTACCAGCGGGAAAATCTTCGTATCTGCATCCCCCGTAGCCGTGAAAAAAGACATCTTGCTGGGCTCATCATGGATTGTCTCGAA
>CALYVJ010000177.1 GCA_945494195.1 uncultured Selenomonas sp.
GTCAAGGCGTTTGACCCGTCTAAATCGGCCGAAGAAAATGCGAAAGTGATGACGCGGAAAGCGGAAAAAGAATAAGGCAGCTATCCCAGCAGTTTTATCAGCTTGTTGGCAACGACAGTTGGTGCGATAGCGTTCATGCAGGCATTAGTTTTATGCCTGCATTTTGTTTTGCAGCAAGCCGTACAGTGGTGGGGGCTAAGGATAAAGTGATGCCCGGCTGTAAGGGGACCGTAAATCGTCGGATGTGTGGGCCCCCAGAGGGAAAGGGTAGTCAGGCCGATGGCCTCAGCTATGTAGAGAGGGCCGGTGTCGCCGGTCAGCAGTAAGTCGGCTTCAGCAAAAAGGGCGGCAAGCTCACGGAGATTGGTTTTCCCGGCGATAGACAGGCTGGGACGGCTTAGTGCTTGCTGCGCTTCCTGGATGTAGGGAATATCGCCCGGGGCGCCGGTAAAGACAATTTGTACCGATGGGGGGAGCTGGCGCAGGGCGAGGCCGTAGTTTTTAGCAGGCCAGTTCTTGTCTGGCCAAGTAGTGCGGGTATTGACCAGTAAAAGCGGCCGGCTGGGATTGCTGGTCTCGATGCCATGGGCCTGCCAGAATTCCTTGGCCCAGGTCCGCTGGCTGGCGGTAAGGGCGAGAATGAGTCCCGGCTGGAAATCCGCAGCGGATATGCCTAGAGGTTCAAGTGCGGTCATATAGCGGCGAATCTTATGGGGCTCGTCGCTATTAGGGGCCATTTCACTCATGAAGAGGAAGTTGCCCTCGTGACGTTCGTGGATGCCAATGCGGCGGGGAGCACCGCTGAGACAAGTCAGAAGACCGCTGAGGAAGAGCCCTTGGATGTCTAAGGCGATATCAAAGGTATGGGCATCGAGCAAGGCTTTTGCTTCTTTCAGACTGTGCAGTACGGTGCCGAATTTCTTTTGGGCGAAGGCTTTGTCGATGATACGGCGGTCCCAGACTAGCAGCTCGTCAATATCAGGGTTGTTTTTTAGCAAAATGTCCGCTGGCGGGCTCACGAGCCAGGTGAGATGACAGTTCGGATAAATGCGTTTTAGATTGTGGACAACAGTCGTGGCATGCAATACATCGCCAATGGCACTGAGGCGGACGATGAGAATGCGGGTGCCGTCTGCTGGTTTTTGGTTATTTTTCTGCATAAAATTCCCTTTTTCAGTTGGTTTTTCAGCCGGTCCATAGTAAAATGAAAAGATGGGCTGCTGCCCATCTGGGCGGTTGAAATGATAGTTTTATCTTAGCATAGCAAACCTGGGGGATTCAAGCATTCCCATGGTTTTTTAACATAGGAGAAAAGGAGTGGCAGGACTTGCTGAAAGATATGATGATTCGCACGGTAGCAAGTGATGTAGCCTATAGCCGTGGGGTGCGGTATTTCAATCAAGGTCGGGTGAAGAGCCTCGAACAGGCCCGCCCCCATTATTATCGGGGAACGGTGGAGGGCTCGATTTCCTATGAAGTGGAAGTCCAGCTTTCCAAGGATGAGAGTGGCATTGAACAATACCATTGTGAATGCCCGGCGGCTAGACAGTATCTTGGGGCATGCAAGCATGTAGTGGCGGTGCTGAAGGCGATTCAGGATGATCAGGTGGAAGATGAGCAAGAGCTGTCTTCCAAGCAGGTCGTTTTTCAGCAGCTCAAGGAATCTTACGATGTGCGTAGCAAGGAAGAACGGGGCGGTTCTGTCAGCAGCCGCCGGATGTTCCGCTTCTTTGCCGATGCAGACCGGGTGGATGAGGCGGGGTATCGAAGTGCCAGCCAGACGGCTTATCTGGTTCCGCGCCTTTTTGTGGAAGACCTTTATGGCAATACGCATTGTTGGCTGGAATTTCGCTTTGGGCTGGACCGGCTTTACATCATCCGCGATGTGCTTACTTTCCTGCGGGAGATGGAAAAAGGGGGGCGCTGGCCACTGGGGCGTAATGCCGAAGTGGAGCTTTCGGACATCCGCTGGGCTGATCCCGTGTCGGAAAAGCTGTACCAGATGCTTGGCGATGCGCATCGCTTGGAACAGGATGTGCTGATACATGGGCCGAACCGCAGCTACTATTATTCAGGCTTCCATAGCTACATTTTTGAGCAGAAGCAGTTCAAATTGTCATCGGACAATCTTGGTCGTTTTTTGGCGATTATGGGAGCTGCCCCTTTTGAAATGCGCATAAATGGCGCGGAAATCGGCGATGTCCGGGGGAGTCAGTCGGAACCGCCTGTGGCCGTGAGTATTCGCGATAAGAGCGGTCGGGGCGTGGTAAGCCTCGAGACGGAGGATTTGATGCCGCTGGATGAAGACTGCCGGTACCTGTATCAAAATCAGCATGTGTATGCGGTGCCGGCTAAGTTTGCCCGGGCGGTGAAGCCGCTTTGGCAGTCCTTCCGGACGACTTCCCGAATCGAAGTGCCACGTTCAGAAATGGGGCGCTTCTTCAGTGAGGTGCTGCCACGGCTGGAAAAGGCGGCTGAGGTTGAAGTCGACCCGAAATTTTTGGAACAGTATATGCTCCAGCCGCTGACGGCAGAACTCTTTTTGGACTATGCCGGTGATGGCGTGGCTGTCCGGCCTATGCTCTGTTATGGCGATGCCAGGTTCAATCCGCTGGTGACGGCTGACCCGCCCCTTCGCGATGGGCGCTGTTTGGTGCGGGATGCACGCGGGGAACAGGAAATCATGACCAGACTGGCAAATTACGGCTTCGTACAGGAACGGGACCAGCTGGTCCAGCGGGAAGAAGAAAAGAGTTACGAATTCCTGACGGAAGAGCTGCCGGCGCTGCCGGATTGGGTCGATGTATTCTATGAGGATAGCTTCGTGAAGCGGCCAGTTCGTCCTATGCCCAAGGTATCGGCAGGGGTAAGTGTCAACGATATGGACCTGTTGGAAGTCACCTTCAATATGAAGGACTTGGACTTTTCTGAGCTGATGGATATTTTGGATTCTTACCGGGCCAAGCGCCGGTATCACCGGTTGAAGGATAAGACCTTTGTCACGCTGGAAGAACAGCAGATGCAGGCGATTGCGGATTTTGTCGAAAATGTCGGCATTACCCGGGCTAATGCAACGGATGGGGCCACGGTGGAATTGCCTCTTTCCCATGCCATGTACTTGGATGAGCTGGTACGGGAAGATGAGAACCTGCGGCTGGAACGCAGCCGCAGGTTCCGTAAGATTGTACGGGATATCCGCCGTCCGGAGGAGGCGGAGTACGATGTGCCCGAAAGCCTCAAGGGCGTGTTGCGCGATTACCAGGTAACAGGGTTCAACTGGTTATCTACGCTGGCAGACTACCATTTAGGGGGAATCCTTGCTGACGATATGGGCCTTGGCAAGACGCTGCAGGTCATTGCGTTTCTGCTTTCGAAAAAAGCCGAGCAGCAGCTGCCATCACTGGTGGTGGCACCGACTTCGCTTATGTATAACTGGCTCGATGAAATCCAGCGCTTTGCCCCGGAATTGAAGGCGGAAGCTGTTGCTGGCACCAAGGAGCAGCGCGAAAAACTCCTGTCTGAGGCCGATAAAGGTTATGATGTGCTGATTACTACCTATAACATGTTGAAGCGGGATATCAAGCTCTATGAGAAAATCAAATTCCGGTATACCTTCCTCGATGAGGCGCAGTATATAAAGAATCCGACAACCCAGAATGCCCGGGCAGTCAAGAAGATAAAGACCGGCGGGTATTTTGCGTTGACAGGAACGCCTATCGAAAATACCCTGACAGAGTTGTGGTCGATTTTTGATTTTCTGATGCCGGGCTATTTGCTTACGCATAAGAAATTCAAGGTCCGGTATGAGACGCCGATTGTCCGCGAACAGGATGAGCGGTCGCTAAATGACCTCAAACGCCATGTCATGCCATTTATCCTGCGGCGCATGAAAAAGGATGTCTTGACGGAATTGCCAGATAAGGTGGAACGCAAGATGGTCAATGAGATGACGCCGAAGCAGGAGAAGGTCTACCAGGCTTGGTTTATCCGCAGCCAGCGGGAATTCGCGGCTGAGCTGCGGCAAAATGGCTTTGGGGATAACCGGATCAAGATCCTGGCAATCCTGACGAGACTGCGCCAGATTGCCTGTGACCCATCGATGTTCCTCGATGGCTACGAGGGCGGTTCGGGCAAGCTCGATATGTTGGAAGAGGTTGTAGGCGAGGCTGTGGAAGGCGGCCATCGGATTTTGGTGTTTTCCCAGTTCACGACGATGCTGGAACATATCGGTCAGCGGTTGAAGACGTTGGGAATTCCCTACTATTACTTGGATGGTTCAACCCCGGCCCTCGAACGCATTCGGCTGGTGAAGCTATTCAATGAGGGAAATATGCCCGTGTTCTTGATTTCCCTTAAGGCTGGCGGCACAGGGCTGAACCTCACCGGTGCCGATATGGTTATCCACTTTGACCCTTGGTGGAATCCGGCAGTGGAGGACCAGGCGACAGATCGTGCGTATCGTCTGGGGCAGAAGAATAACGTTCAGGTTTTGAAATTTATTACCAAAGGGACTGTAGAGGAAAAAATCTATGAACTGCAGGAGAAGAAAAAATCCCTTATCGATCAGATGATACAGCCAGGGGAGAATTTCCTGTCTAAGTTGAGCGAAGAGGAAGTTAGAGAATTGTTTGCCCACCGCTGATGGCGTGGATGACAAAAAAAGGGGCTGTGAAATAACACCCCCTTATAACAAAGGCGGTTAGCTGACTAAA
>CALYVJ010000178.1 GCA_945494195.1 uncultured Selenomonas sp.
GGCACTGCCCCTAGCGGCGGCTGAGTCTGTGGCAAGTTTCGCGGGGCTACCCCCTCCGAGGGCGCAGCAATTCGTGCCGACTCTAACCGAGGCGGCGTGGGCCCCAGTACCATAAGCGTAGCCTTGACGTTCCGCGTGAAGCAAGAAATTTTTGCCTGCGTTCTCGTTGGAAAAGCAGTTTCGTCCAAGCGAAGCGCGTTTAACTGTTTTCCAACTCTTAATTAAAAGGCAAAAATTTCTTGTAGCGGGTTGTCACCGGTGGAGCGTTGGTACTGGGGCTCCCGCCGCCGACGACTTACCTCGAATACGAACTGGGGACTACTCCCCTGCAAACTGTAATTTTACAATCCCTTTTATTGGGAACCGTTTGTTTTTGTGCGAAGAATCTTCAAGATAATGCCGATGACAAGTCCTAGCAGTGCGGGGAGAATCCAGCCAAATCCTTGGGCGAAAAACGGCAGGACAGCGGTTAGGGCAGTCACGAATCCGTTAAGGCCGAAGGCGGTGAGCCAGGTTGGTGGCAGTGCTTTTATAAAGTCAAAGACGGAACTAAACACTACCATAGTCATGATACTGCGGACAACCAGGCGGTCAAGGCCGCAGATATGACCTGCTAGCGAGGTCAGTGTCAGCATAATGGCAATGGGATAAAGCATCATGAGCACGGGAATGGAAAACTGGATGATGGCCGACAGGCCCACATTGGCAATCAAAAAGGTAATAATAGCAAAGGCTATAGACAGTTGCTCATAGGTGAATTTGCCGGGGAACATCGCCACGAAGGCCTCAGAACAGCTGGTAATCAGTCCGATAACGGTCTTGAGGCAGGCGAAAAGTACGATTAGAGCCAGCAAGGCCGCACCGGCGTCTGAGAAATAATAAGCGGAAATGGACGCGAGGACAGCGCCGCCGTTGCCGTTTATGGGGGCATAGCCGCGGCTTTCCGCACCGGCAAGGGCTACCAGTATATAGATGATTCCCATGAGCAGGCAGCTGAATACCCCTGCTTTGATGGTGTTCTTGGCGATGGCGCCAGAATCTTTGATACCCAGTTTGCGAATGACATCGACGACGATGATGCCGAAGGCGAGTCCTGCTAAAGTATCCATGGTATTATAGCCGTCAAGCAGACCCTGGAGAACCGGGGCCGTGGTATACGCCGGTGTCGGGGGAAAGGCCGTGATGGTGCTGGTGGGCTGGGTAAGGGCTGCCGCCAACAGGACGCCGAGAACAACGAGGAATAGCGGTGTCAGGATTTTTCCGGTCCAGACAAGGATCTTGCCGGGACGCAGGGAGAACCAAAGGGCGGCGGCCATAAAGGCCAGGGAAAAGAGGAACAAGGCCAGCTGCTCGTTAAAGCCGGCTGGCAGCAAGGCTTTAGCGCCGATTTCAAAAGGGACAGTAACACAGCGGGGGCTGGCAAAGAACGGCCCGATGGTAAGATACAGGGCGCAGGTAAAGATAAGCCCAAACCGCCGGCCTATGCGCTGGCTTAGATTCAAGAGGCCGCTGCTGCCGGTTATGCCTAGTGCGGTCACGGCCAGCATAGGCATGCCGACGCCCGTAATAAGAAAACCGGCCAGCGCATACCAGACATTGCTGCCGGCTTCCTGCCCCATAAAGGCTGGAAAAATCAAATTGCCAGCCCCGAAGAACAGGCCGAACAGCATGCTGGTGATGGAGAGGGTTTCTCCCCAAGTAAGGTTTGTTTTCACAGATTATACACTCCTAAGGTTTGTTTCATGCCTATTAGTTTAACAGGTTGTCCTGTATTTGTGAAATGGATTCTTTGGCAACGAATTTTGTAAAAAAGTGAGAAAAATTTTCATTATTATATTGACAATAATTATCAATTGGAGTATATTATCTATAGGCTTTCGTTAAGGCAATTGGTTGGAGCGTGGAGGCGCTTCCGGTTGTCGGGTGCATTTAGCACCAAGCTCTCCTAAAATATAATACACAGCAAAAATGGCGATTCGTACTGCTCATGCGAATCGCCATTTTTGTGTGCAATTTATAAAGGTTTATTGCAGGCCCTTTCTCTTTTCAGCCCGGGCAATGAGTTCCCGGCCTTCGCGGAAGGCGGCGGGCAGAAAGTCGTCTTCCCATTCCCGGCCGCGTTTTTCCATTTTCTTGATTTCCTTCCAATCGGTGACGGGATCGCCGTTTTCATCGGTCAGCGGTTCGTGAAAGATCTGTGGGTGACGGCGAATCATTTTGTCGGCTGCGGCTTTGGCCACATCCTGCAGGGTAAACAGCCCTTCTTTTTCGGCCAAGCAGGCATGGAAAATTACCTGCAGCAGCAGGTCGCCCAATTCTTCCTTCAGATTTTCGGCATTGCCGGTTTCTCGGAGGATATTGATACCGGCCAAAACCTCACACGCTTCCTCGATGCAGCCCGGTTTGACGCTTTCGTGGGTTTGGGTGTTATCCCAGGGACAGCCATCATCGGCCTGGAGTTTTTTGACGATTGTTTCGAGACGTTTTACTTCATCGTGATTCATAACGGACCTTCTCTTCCTGTCAGCTGGAGAACTTCTTACAGGCGTAATTATAACGCCATTGTCCGGATTTGCCAAAGGCAAAATGATCCGAGGGGCGTTTCCTGCATGGACCTAGTTTCATGTCGCAAAGAGGGAGAATATATAGGATATATGATAGCAAATAATAAGCATTCATAAAAAGTAATTGTGCAATAAACATAATGGTAGTATACTGTATACAAGAACAAAATAGCAGAGGAGCGTGATGGGCATGTTTGCTTGGGTAGAAGTTTTGCGGGAGAAGAATAATGCGATGGATATCGCCTACAGCTTGGGGACGGAAATGAATCTCGATGGACGGATTCATTATGACAGGGTGACGGATTCCATCTCACTGGAGCAGCTTTCGGCGGGCTCCAGCCCGCAGGCGACCAGGGATTTCATGGAGGCGTTACGGGAACGGCTGCATGAGAAAGACTGGGGGTCGGGACAGGTGGTCTGTGTATCCTATAACCGCAGTTTGGAACCGGAGATGGCGAACCGCTGGCAGATGGATAAGCAGGCAGCGGTTGTCCGGTTTGGTTGATGGGACTGCAAACTGTAATTGGTAAAAGTGCGTGGATAAATACATAGAAGCCTCCATAAGGTAGATTCATCAATCTTATGGAGGCTTCTATATTTTAGGTCGATATAAAGGGATTATTCACGTCCCTTTTTTGTGTGTGAATAGGGGATAGGGATAAGCTTTTCGTATTAACGATTGAAGCCGAAGGCATTCTTGCCTGGATAGACGGCACTTTTACCGAGCTGCTCTTCGATGCGCAGCAGCTGGTTGTATTTGGCTACGCGCTCGGAGCGGGACGGGGCACCGGTCTTAATCTGGGCGGTGTTAAGTGCTACGGCCAAGTCGGCAATCGTCGTGTCCTCGGTCTCGCCGGAACGGTGGGAGACAATGGCTGTGTAGCCGGCCTTGTGGGCCATCTTGATGGCTTCGAGGGTCTCAGAGAGCGAACCAATCTGGTTGAGTTTGATGAGGATGGAATTGCCGCAGCCAAGCTCGATGCCCTTCTTGAGGCGCTTGGTGTTCGTGACGAAGAGGTCGTCGCCCACGAGCTGGACTTTGTGGCCGAGTTTTTCCGTCATCTTCTGCCAGCCGTTCCAATCTTCCTCATCCAGGCCGTCCTCGATGGAGTAGATGGGGTATTTGTCCACGAGGGATTCCCAATGGGCGATAAGCTCATCGGAGGTGTACTCGCGGCCGGATTTCGGCTGTTTATAGAAGCCTTTGCCTTTTTCGCTCTTCCACTCGGAGGCAGCGGCATCCATGGCGAGTACGAAGTCGCGGCCTGGTTCATAGCCTGCGTCCTTGATGGCCTGCAGGATGTGCTCGATGGCGTCTTCGTCGGATTTGAGGTTCGGGGCAAAGCCGCCTTCATCACCAACGGCTGTCGTCTCGCCCTCTTTTTTGAGCAGGGACTGCAGGGCATGGAACACCTCTGTCGACCAGCGCAGGGCTTCGCGGAAGCTCGGGGCGCCGGCAGGCATGATCATGAATTCCTGGGTGTCGACGGAGTTGGAGGCATGGGCGCCGCCGTTTAAGATGTTCATCATCGGGACAGGGAGCTGGTTGCCGTTGATGCCGCCAAAGTAGCGGTAGAGCGGGATGTCCTCGGCTTTTGCCGCTGCCTTGGCAGCTGCCAGCGAAACAGCCAGAATGGCGTTGGCGCCGAGTTTGGATTTGTCCTCGGTGCCGTCAAGTTCGAACAGGATGGCATCGAGGGCATAGCCGTCCGAGGCATCTTCGCCGACGAGGGCGGGAGCGATTATCTCATTGACATTGGCGACGGCTTTCGACACGCCTTTACCGCCAAATTTTGATTTGTCCCCATCACGTAATTCCAGAGCTTCAAATTCACCCGTGGAAGCACCGCTGGGCGCAGCGGCACGGCCCATGGTGCCGCCAGCGAGAATGACCTCGGCCTCGACGGTTGGATTGCCACGGGAATCGATAATCTCCCGGCCAATGACCTGCATAATCTTCAAATATTCCTTCATGTTGTACCTCCTGCATATAAATAGGTAAATGAGAAATACTATCAACATTAGTATTTTAGTATATTTGAGAAGATTTATCAACTGATTTATCGAGAAATATTGTCAGTATGCTGTTCGAGGTAAGTCGCCGGCGGCGTGGGCCCCAGTACCAACGCTCCACCGGTGA
>CALYVJ010000179.1 GCA_945494195.1 uncultured Selenomonas sp.
CTAAAAGTGTAACGGTAAAGGGCGATGTCGCCTATGTTGATTTCAGCCAGGATTTGGTCAAAAAGTTTACCGGCGGCTCCACGGGAGAGGAGATGCTGGTGGGTTCTGTGGTCGATACTCTTACGGAGTTCCCAGAAATCAAGAAGGTCCAGATTCTTGTCGAGGGAAAAGAAATCGAGACGCTGGCTGGTCATATGGATCTTTCCAGCCCGATTGCCCGCATGGCAGGTCTTTTGAAGTAAAACTTGATATTTTGACTTTTTCTATGGATACGCGCAGAAAACCTTGTCTTTCTGCGCGTTTTATGTTAAGATGACAAGAGTATGGCATACTAGAGCCTAGCATGGCTTGGGGGTGTCATTACCTAAGAAACAGATATTACAGGAGGTCATTTCAGACAATGAAAGTTACGGTGGAGAATGGTGAGAACCAGCAGGTTACTCTGACGATTGAGGTTGAAGCAACAGAGGTTTCCAAAGCAGTTGAGCGTGCATGCAAACGCCTGGCTAACCGTGTAAATATCCCGGGTTTCCGTAAAGGCAAAGCTCCGCGTATGATCGTTGAGCGCCACGTTGGTAAAGATGCAGTAATGCAGGAAGCTTTCGATCTCATAGCTCCGAAAGCATTCGGCGATGCTCTGGATGAGCAGAAAATCGATCCGGTTACCCGTCCGAACATTGATATCGTTACCCTCGAAGAGGGCAAAGACCTCGTATTCAAAGCTACGGTTACGCCGCGTCCGGAAGTTAAACTGGGCGAGTATAAGGGCCTCAAAGTTGAGAAGGCTGCTGTAGAGATTAAAGACGAAGACGTTGAGAAACAGCTCAAGAACTTCCAGGATCGCCAGGGCAAGATGGTTGACGCTCCGGAAGGCGCTGCTGTTGCTGATGGTGATTTCACGACGCTGGATTTCGAGGGCTTTGTCGATGGCGAAGCTTTCGAGGGCGGCAAGGGCACGGATTACCCGTTGCAGATTGGTTCCGGCAGCTTCATCCCGGGCTTCGAGGAGCAGCTGATTGGCGCTAAGATTGGCGAAGAAAAAGAAGTAAACGTTAAATTCCCGGAAGAATACCATGCAAAAGAACTGGCTGGCAAAGATGCTACGTTCAAATGCACGGTCCGCAGCATCAAACAGAAAGAGCTGCCGGCTATCGATGATGAACTCGCTAAGAAAGTAAGCACCTTCGAGACGCTTGACGAGCTTAAGGCTGATATCCGCAAGAACCTGCAGGAGAATGCTGAGCGTAAAGCAGAGAACGACCAGAAGAGTGCTGCTATCGAGCAGGCTACGAACAACATCACGGTTGATATCCCGGCTGTCATGATTGATAACCGCGTAACGTCCATGATCCAGGAAATGGCTATGCGTCTTGAGCAGCAGGGCATGAAGCTCGAACAGTATCTGCAGTATGCTGGCACGGATATCGCAAAGATTCGTGAAGACTATCGTGAAACGGCTGAGAAGAACGTTAAGACGGATCTCATGCTGGAAGAGGTTGCTAAGGCTGAGGATATCAAAGTCGAAGCTAAAGATTTGGATGCTGAGGTTGCTGCTATGGCAGCTGCTTATGGTGCTACGCCGCAGCAGGTTCAGAAAATCATCAAGGAGCAGGGCCGCATCGGTGATCTGGCTGCTTCCGTTCTCCGCAAGAAAACGGCACAGTTCATTATCGACAACATTGCTGAATAAGCAGCCCTGATATTGGGGGTATTTCAATGAGTTATGTACCTATGGTCGTAGAACAGTCTAGTCGTGGGGAGCGCGCTTATGATATTTATTCGCGTCTTCTTAAAGACCGCATCATTTTTCTGGGCGGTCCGATTGACGACAATGTAGCCAATGTAGTTGTGGCACAGCTCCTATTCCTCGAGTCTGAGGACCCGGATAAGGACATCTATCTCTACATTAACAGCCCAGGTGGCGTGGTCACTGCAGGCTTGGCTATCTACGATACCATGCAGTATATCAAACCGGACGTATCGACCATCTGCATCGGTCAGGCAGCCAGCATGGGCTCGTTGCTTCTGACGGCAGGTGCCAAGGGCAAGCGTTTTGCCCTGCCGAATTCGCGTATTATGATCCATCAGCCGCTGGGCGGTGCGCAGGGTCAGTCGACGGATATTCAGATTCAGGCTCGCGAGATCCAGCGCATCCGCGATGTTATCAACGATATCATCGTGAATGCTACCGGCAAAACGGTTGAAGAGGTTAATAAAGATACGGAACGCGATAATTTCATGACCGCTGAAGAGGCTAAGGCTTATGGGCTGGTTGATGAAGTTATTGTTCGTCCTAAGAAGAGCAAGAAATCGGAATCTAAGGATTAAGGGGGTGGCATGTTGAAGTTTGGGGATGAAAAAGGTCAGCTCAAGTGCTCCTTCTGTGGCAAGACCCAGGAGCAGGTGCGCAAGCTGGTTGCTGGTCCGGGTGTCTATATCTGCGATGAGTGTATTGAACTCTGCAATGAAATCATTGAAGAGGAATTCAGCGAAGATGTAGAGGTAGAGCTTAAGGACGTCCCAAAACCGAAGGACATCCGTGCTACCCTTGACCAGTATGTAATCGGACAGGATGAGGCCAAAAAGAGTTTGGCTGTTGCTGTCTACAACCATTACAAACGAGTTACTATGGGATCCGCCAAAAGCGAAGATGTTGAACTGCAGAAGTCCAATATCCTCATGCTGGGGCCGACCGGCAGCGGCAAAACGCTGCTGGCGCAGACTCTGGCGCGCATTCTGAATGTTCCCTTTGCTATTGCCGATGCTACGTCACTTACCGAAGCCGGCTATGTGGGCGAGGATGTAGAGAATATTCTCTTGAAACTCATTCAGGCTGCGGATTATGATGTGGAAAAGGCCGAGCGTGGTATCATCTACATCGATGAAATCGATAAGATTGCCCGCAAGTCGGAAAATCCGTCGATTACCCGCGATGTATCTGGTGAGGGCGTTCAGCAGGCCTTGCTGAAGATTCTTGAGGGTACAACGGCTTCGGTTCCGCCACAGGGCGGCCGCAAGCATCCGCATCAGGAATTAATCCAGATTGATACGACGAACATTCTCTTTATCTGCGGCGGTGCTTTTGATGGTATCGAGAAGGTTATTGAGGCTCGTCTAGGCCAGAAGCAGATGGGATTCGGTGCGGACATCAAGTCTAAACGCAAGCGCAGTGTGGGTGACAGTCTGCGGAAGCTCTTGCCGGAGGATTTGTTGAAGCATGGTCTTATTCCAGAGTTCATCGGCCGTCTTCCAGTGGTTGTAACACTGGAATCGTTGGATGAAGAGGCTCTTGTCAGCATTTTGACGAAACCGAAGAATGCACTGGTGAAGCAGTATCAGAAGCTTCTTGATATGGATGGCGTCAAACTGGAATTTGATGATGATGCTCTTCGCCAGATTGCCAAGGAAGCGCTTAAGCGCAAGACTGGTGCTCGCGGCCTTCGTTCTATCATCGAAGCAATCATGCGCAATGTAATGTATGATGTGCCGTCGATTCAAGGCGTAACGGCTTGCCGTGTGACGAAAGATGTCGTTACCACCAAGAAAGACCCTGTACTGACCGTTGCCCAAAAAGCAAAGGACAGCGAAGAGGAAACTGCCTGATGGCAGCTTAATAGAAAGAGGCGCTGCTAAGGCAGCGCCTTGTTCTTTTTGAAATAGATTTTTGATGTAAGGATGGAAACTATCGAATAAGGAGGGATAAATATGACGCAAACACGTACCTTGCCATTATTGCCGCTTCGCGGTATGATGGTTTTCCCCTACATGATGATTCATCTGGATGTGGGCAGGGAGCGTTCGATGGCAGCCTTGGAGCAGGCCATGGTCGAAGACCGGGAAATCTTCTTGACTGCGCAGCTGGATGCCGAGACGGATAAGCCCGGTCTGACAGATATCTATACGGTTGGTACCGTAGCAGAGATCCGTCAGTTAGTGAAAATGCCGGGGGAAAGTGTCCGCGTTTTGGTAGAAGGCCAGCATCGTGCGATTATCCGTGATTACCGTGAGACGGAAACCTATGCGGAAGTTGATGTCGAGGAGTTTAAGGATAAGATTGATACCTCGATGAAGATGGAAGCCTTGAACCGTGCGGTAGTTCATCAGTTTGAAGAATGGGTTAAGCTGTCGAAAAAAATTCCGCCGGAGACGCTGGTATCCGTAGCTATCATTGATGATGCCGGCCGGCTGGCCGACCTTATTGCGAGTCATTTGAACCTCAAATTAGAGGTTCGTCAGGAACTTTTGGGGGCTGTGGACATCAAAGAACGTCTGGAAAAGCTCTATGAGGTATTGACCCGCGAATTGGAAATCCTGCAGCTTGAACATAAAATCGGCCGTAAGGTTCGCAAGCAGATGGATAAAATCCAGAAGGATTACTATCTGCGGGAACAGATCAAAGCGATTCGTGAAGAACTGGGCGACAAAGACGGTAAGACGGCCGATATTGAGAATGCCAGAGAAAAGCTGGCGGAGGGGGATTATCCTGAGGAGGTCCGCAAGGTCGTAGAACGGGAAATCAACCGTCTCGATGGCATGAGTGGCATGAATGCTGAAAACAATGTCATTCGCAACTATGTTGACTGGTTGCTGGAACTGCCTTGGCGCCAAGAGTCGGAAGACACTATGGATATCAAGCAGGCGCAGAAAATCTTGGATAATGATCACTATGGTCTGAAGAAGGTCAAAG
>CALYVJ010000180.1 GCA_945494195.1 uncultured Selenomonas sp.
CCATCAGCCTTGCTGAGCTTGGTATCGAATCCATCCCCATCAACGCACTGATGGCGATTCCCGGCACAGGACTAGCTGACCAGCCAGCACTTTCAGCCGAAGATATCCTGCGTACCATCGCCATTTTCCGCTTCATAAATCCTACGGCCAATATCCGCCTGGCGGCCGGCCGCAAACTTTTGCCACAAAACGGAGCTACTGCCTTCCGAGCAGGTGCCTCCGCCTCCATCACAGGCAATATGCTGACTACATCCGGTACTACCATCAAAGAAGACATGGCGATGCTAAAAGAACTCGGTCTTACCAATCAGGACACCGTAGTTCGGAACAGTGGTACCTGCGGAGCCCATTAATCGCCAACGAAAAAGGTGCAACATAATGCTTTTGCATTTTGTCGCACCTTTTTCGTTATTTATGCTAACCGTTTTATGTTGAATTTTTCAATCATCTTAACCGGTTTATAGGACTCTTTTGCCTTGCGAAGCCCCTCATGCCCCATATCTTCTTCGCGATTGATATAAGTCATTCCCTGCCAGCAATTCTTCACATACGCCTGATTGATAGCCGGATAGGCCCCACGGATATTCGGATCGGCTTTTTCGACATGAACCACCACCGAATCCGTATTGAGCTGCTCTCCAAAGGTAAAGGCGATGATGCGCCCATCGAGACGAATCGCCCCGCCTTTTAGCCCAAAGTAGGCATAATCCTCAAACACTTCACGGATAGCCCGGCTTTCCCAACCGATAAACGGGTCATCCGGCTCATCCTTGATGCGGATATCATACCAACGCTGAAGTTCCTCCAAACAATCGGACAAAATCTCCTCGGTAATCGGCAGATACTCCGCCTGCGGATAAAGCTTGCGAAACGCATTGAGATGATTCTTTTTGGAATGAAGCTTGCGCCCCGACAAACTTATGAGCTTTTCCGCCAGATACACATAGTCAAAGTTATCGCGGTCAGCTTCAATCGCAAACGACGCACCGGTATAGTTCTCCAATACCTGCACATAGCTTTTCTCAATGCCAGTCATAACAAAGGGTTGTCCCTGCTGCTCAAAATAAGCCAGGAACTTTTCGGTAGCTTCCTTCATTTTCTCTTCCGGACCGTACGGTTGCAACGCCATCAGCTGCCCATCCCACTGGCAAGTCATATAAAGGACGCCATCTTCTTCGCACCATTTCACCTGATACGGTTCACGCCACATGTAGAGATTTGTAAACGTAAAATGGGAATTTTCGTAATAACGACTTTGAAAATACCGATCCAGTAATGGTTTATCGGCTTTCGTTAAATCATGGAAGTCTATGATACTCATCCTCCTGATGATAATCACTATCGTTAGCAGTGTACCCTATCATTATAACAAATCCGTCAAGCATGAACCGTAACTCGCTCACTGAAGTTTCATCATCTCTCGTCCTGCCTGCGCCTGCCGTACTACTTCCATGACATCTGCCCCGCCAGCGGCGGCGATAGCAGCCATCACTGCCCCCTCGACCAGCGGACAATCCACCAATTTCACTTGGTCATCTTTGAGGTTTTCCTGAACCAATTCTGCCGTCATGACAGCACTGCCCATATCCATTAAAATCACAGCACCATCGCGGCCACAAACCTCTTCGACAGCCATCATTATTTTCCCATAACTGGTTCCCAGCATGCCATCGTCCAACCCTCCAGCTGCTGCAATCTGTACGTCCCTAGCCATCATCTCAGCCAGCTCCTTGACCCCTTCCGCCAGTTTCTGACTATGGGACACGATTACAATACCTACCAACCCATTCACCTCTTTCAGTCTTAGTCAAAATGCGGTCAGGGACCTGACCGCATTGGACACTTTTATTATTGTAACATAAATTTTGACAATTGACGAGTCAAAAATAACCGGTCAAATGACCGGCTATTTTTTTCGTAAGAACAAGTATTATTTATAGTAAGCAACGCCAGCTTCAAAGAGTTGCTGATCTTTGCAGCCTGGTACATTGCAAGCGACATTTTCACCAATGCGCTCCGAATGTCCCATCTTGCCCAAGACACGTCCATCGGGACTCGTAATGCCTTCAATTGCATTGACCGAACCATTGGGATTGAACGGAATCGAAAGCGACGGATTTCCGGCCGCATCGACATACTGGGTAGCAATCTGCCCGCGTACACGCAGTTTCGCGATGATTTCCTGATCGGCAACGAAACGGCCTTCGCCATGCGAAATCGCAATCGTATGAGTATCTCCCACTTTGACGTTGTTGAACCACGGCGAGAGATTCGACACGACCTTTGTCTGAACCATGCAGGAAGCATGGCGGCCAATGTTGTTATGGGTCAGCGTCGGCGAAGACTCAGAAAGGTCACGGATATCCCCATAAGGTACCAACCCCAATTTTATGAGTGCCTGGAAACCGTTACAGATCCCCAGCATCAAGCCATCACGCTTATGAAGGAGATTCATGACCTCTTCCTTGATGCGTGGATTGCGGAACATAGCCGCAATGAACTTGCCCGAGCCATCCGGCTCGTCACCACCGCTGAAACCGCCCGGCAGCATAATCATCTGGGCATCATGGATTCCCTTGACGATTGCCTCGACCGTTTCCTCAACGGCCTGCGGCGTGAGATTGCGGACAATCAACGTCTCCGGGTCTGCCCCAGCGCGCTGCCAAGCTCTTGCCGAATCATATTCGCAGTTTGTGCCGGGGAATACCGGAATAAATACCTTCGGGCGAACGATACTATGCTGGGCATGAATCACATTCCCCTTATTATATGGAATATAGGTCGCTTTGTCTTTCGAACGTACCTTGACCCGCGTCGGGAAAATTTTCTCCAGCGGTGCCGTGAAAGCCTCTTCCGCATCAGCAATCATGACCACCGTATCCCCACAGACAATGCTCGGGCCAGCAGTCGTTTCGCCGAGTTCACGATAGCCGGTGCCAGCCAGCAGCGTTTCCACATCTGTATTGTCGGCAACTTCCAACAAAATAGAACCGTAATCCGGCTTGAAGAGATCTTCCTTGGCAATGAAGTTGGTAAATTTGAAGCCGATGCCATTTCCCAACGACATTTTCGTAATCGCTGCGGCAATACCGCCTACCCCAATGCTCTGGGCGGCAAACACCTTATGCCCAGCTGTCATCTCGCTGATCTTTTTCCAATTGTGGCGCATCTTGCCAAACAACGGCAAATCCTGGTCATCTTTGGGGGCTGGTACGAGATATACCTTATTGCCAGCATACTTGAATTCCGGCGATACAGCATTCTCAGCCTTCATGACGTCAACAGCAAAAGCTGCCAGCGTTGGCGGTACATGAATATCCTCAAACGTTCCCGACATCGAGTCCTTGCCGCCAATAGCGGGAATTTCCAACTCATGCTGTGCCCAGAGAGCACCGATCAAAGCGGCAAAAGGCTTGCCCCATTTCTCCGGATCTTTGCCCAAGCTTTCGAAATACTCCTGGAACGTCAGGCGAATCTTATCTGCTCTGCCCCCCAAGGCAACCATCTTAGCTGCTGCCTCGACTACAGCATACAAAGCCCCATGGAACGGGCTCCATTCCGTAAAGGCGGGGTTAAGGCCAAAGGTCATAGCCGTAGCCGTATTCGTCTCAGCCCCGAGGACCGGCAGCTTGGCTACCATACCTTCTGCCGGTGTCAACTGCTTCTTGCCGCCAAAGGGCATAAGTACGGTATTGCCGCCAATGGTAGAATCGAAACGCTCTGCCAAGCCCTTCTGGCTGCAAACATTGAGATCCCGCAAATTTTCCAGCCATGCTTTCTCCACATCGCCGCCGCATTTCTTGACGGCCTCTGGAATTTCACGCAGATAGCGTTTCCCCTTATCCGGCGTATTGATGACAGCCGTAACATGCTGGCGAACCCCGTTGGTATCCAGGAACTCGCGATTCATCTGCACAATCGGCTTGCCGCGCCACTGCATAATAAGACGCGGCTCTTCCGTAACATCGGCAACCTTCGTAGCCTCCAGATTTTCTGCATCGGCAAATTTTACAAATGCTTCCAAATCCTTTGGATCGATGACAACAGCCATGCGCTCCTGGGATTCAGAAATAGCCAATTCCGTACCATCAAGACCTGCATATTTCTTTTTGACGGCATCCAAATCGATAATGAGGCCATCAGCCAACTCACCAATCGCTACAGCCACACCACCAGCACCGAAATCGTTGCAGCGTTTGATCATCCGGCTGACTTCCGGATTGCGGAACAAGCGCTGAATCTTGCGCTCTGTCGGTGGATTCCCCTTCTGTACCTCAGCACCACAGCTCGTCAGCGACTCTTCCGTATGTTCCTTAGAGGAGCCCGTCGCACCGCCGCAGCCATCGCGACCAGTGCGGCCACCTACTAGTACGATGAAATCACCGGCAACCGGGCGTTCGCGGACAACGTTAACCTTCGGCGCAGCTGCGATAACGGCACCGATCTCCATGCGTTTCGCCATATACCCCTCATGGTAGATCTCACGGACCTGTCCCGTAGCCAGACCGATCTGATTCCCATAGGCACTATAGCCAGCAGCTGCCCCCAGCGTGATTTTTTTCTGGGGAAGTTTGCCTGCCATCGTATCCTTGAGCGGACGGCGCGGATCAGCAGCCCCCGTTACGCGCATTGCCTGATAGACATAGGAGCGGCCGGAAAGAGGGTCGCGGATGGCAC
>CALYVJ010000181.1 GCA_945494195.1 uncultured Selenomonas sp.
TCATGAAGCGCACGCATCACTGCGGTGCACTTCGCAAAACCGACGTTGACCAGGAAGTCGTCCTGTGCGGCTGGGTCTCCCGTCGTCGTGACCATGGCGGTCTGATTTTCGTTGACATGCGTGACCGTTCTGGTTTCGTGCAGGTCGTATTCGATGAAGCTTCCATGAATGAGGGCACGTTCCACAAGGCTGAGTCCCTGCGTAACGAGTTCTGCATCGCTGTCCGCGGTAAGATCCGCGCCCGCAGCGAAGAGACCGTCAATCCGAATATGGAGACTGGTGAAGTTGAGGTTGTTTGCGCTGAGCTGCGTATCCTCAATGAGGCGAAAACGCCGCCGTTCTATATCCAGGATGGTGTCGATGTCGATGAGAAGATTCGCCTCAAGTATCGTTATCTGGATCTTCGTCGTCCGGAGATGCAGAAGAACATCATGCTGCGTCACCGCGTCACGAAAATCATGCGCGACTTCTTTGACCGCAACGGCTTCCTCGAGATCGAGACGCCGATGCTCTGCAAGAGCACGCCGGAAGGCGCTCGTGACTTCCTGGTTCCGAGCCGCGTAAATCCGGGCGAGTTCTACGCTCTGCCGCAGTCCCCGCAGATCTTCAAGCAGATCCTGCAGGTCGCTGGCTTCGAGAAGTATTTCCAGATTGTCCGCTGCTTCCGCGATGAGGACCTTCGTGCTGACCGTCAGCCGGAGTTCACGCAGCTCGATATCGAGATGTCCTTCATGGATCAGGATCAGATCCTGGGCTTGATGGAAGAGCTCGCCAAAGAGATGTTCGAGAAGGCTATCGGTGCGAAGATCGAGACGCCGTTTGAGCGCATGGATTGGGATACGGCTATGGACAAATACGGTTCCGATAAGCCGGATCTCCGCTTTGACATGCCGCTCATGGATATCTCCGAGTTCGTCAAAGGTTCGGACTTCAAGGTATTCAACGCCGTTATCGAAAACGGCGGCATGGTCAAGTGCATCAAGGTTGACGGCTATGCTGACATCCCGCGCCGCCGCCTCGACGACCTCGTCAAGTTCGTCCAGATCTATGGCGCGAAGGGCCTTGCCTGGATCCAGTACAGCGAAGAGGGTATCAAGAGCCCGTTCAAGAAATTCTACAGCGATGAGACGTTTGCCAAGATTGCTGAGGCTACGGGCGCCAAGACCGGTGACCTGCTGCTGGTCGTTGCTGACAAGCGCCTCGTTGTCGATACGGCTCTTGGCCAGCTCCGTCTCGAGATGGGGAAAGAGCGCAACCTCATTGACCCGGATGCGCTGCGCTTCCTTTGGGTCGTCGACTTCCCGATGTACGAGTGGAGCGACGAGGAGAAACGCTGGAAGGCTATGCACCATCCGTTCACGGCACCGCGTGACGAGGATATCCAGTATCTGCAGTCCGACCCGGGCCGCGTAAAAGCTAAGGCCTATGATATGGTTCTCAATGGTGTCGAAGTTGGTGGCGGTTCGCTGCGTATCTACAATGCAGAGCTGCAGGAGAAAGTCTTCGAGTCTCTGGGCCTCACCTATGAGCAGGCGCATGAGAAGTTCGGCTTCATGATGGATGCGTTCCAGTATGGTACGCCGCCACATGGTGGTCTGGCATTTGGCCTCGACCGTCTTGTCATGCTCATGGCAAAACGCGACTCCATCCGCGATGTCATCGCGTTCCCGAAAAACCAGAGTGCTCGCGATGTCATGTCGGCTGCACCGTCGCCGGTTGAGGAAAAACAGCTCCGCGAACTTTCCATCCGCACGGCTGTCAAGAAAAAAGAGAATAAACAGGAGCAGTAAGCCTCTCGCTTTTGCTGGCTGATATAGCACCTTTCCTAGGGAAACTTGGGAAAGGTGCTTTTTATATTTGTATGGAACAAGGAAAATAACGGAAGGGAACGAATACTATAAGGAGATTGGAGCAGGTGGTAAAGCGAAGAGGGCGATACGATGGAATGGCTGAAGGATTGCAAAGATGCACTGGTCGCTATGGCGGAAATATATGGATTGGTCCAAATTCTCGACCTCCAAACGGGAAAAGTTTATGCGGTGAAGTCTGACCGTTCATGGGAACAAGTCACGTCGATGGAGAACAATTTGCAGGAGCAGTTAAGGGCGTTATTGGCAACAGCAACAGTCCTTGGTTCTCATCAGGAAGTAGTTGAATTTATAAACTTGTCAACGTTAGCCAATCGCCTTTATGGCCAAAACGAATCTCTTTGGTGGTGCAGATTTTGGATAAGGGGTGGTATCGGCTGGAATTTATCCGCATGGGGGATGAAAAAACGGTTTCGCGGGTGATTTTTGCCATTGAGGATATCACCAGCCAGAAAGAGCACGAGGGCTTGATGCGGCAGATATGATGAAAGTGGCGGATCTTGATTATTTGCAACGGCGGCTCGCCAAGGAACCTTACGTGGCTCAGCTGTACCGTACACGGCAAAATGGGATCGACACCTATTTCCGTTTGAAGATAATAAAGCTGTCACAGCGTCCGATTCTCGTTTGTGCTTTCGAAAACATCGATAAAGAAACCAGGGAGAAGAACAAGACTGCCCATGAGCGCGAGCAATATAATATGCTGATCAATGGACTATCCCGGGAATATAGCTCCGTATGGTATATTGATGCGACCCTTAATCTGGTTTCGCTGGTACGCAGCAACACAAAATCGGTGACAACGAAACGGGTTTTAGAGGGAGTCAAGGAAGTCAGCTATGAAATGGCGATTCAAAATTATATCGATAAGTATGTCGTACCCGAAGACCGCAAGCGGTTATATCATCAAACCAGCATTGCCGAGCTATTAAAACATATTCCGCATGATGGTGTTTACCGAATTGATTATGCCAGGACAAATCTCGACGGAAGACGTTGCCAGTTTCAGGCATGTTTTGCGCGGGATATCAGTGTGAAGGGGACGCCATGCTTTATTGCAGGTTTTCGCGATGTGCAGTCTATGTTCATGGCCGAGCAGTTAAAACGGCAGGAATTGGCAGAAGCCCGTCGGGTAGCAGAAGCTGCCAATGCCGCTAAGACGAATTTTTTGTTCAACATGAGTCATGACATTCGCACCCCGATGAATGCCATCATGGGCTTTCGCGATTTGTTGGAAAAGCATCAGGATGATGCCGAGCGCTGCCGCCATTATTTGCTCAAAATCAAGGAAGCGAGCAAGGTACTGTTGTCCATCATCAATAACGTTTTGGAAATGGCACGGATTGAAAAAGGAAAACTGGCGCTGGAAAATGAGGTATTTAACCTTTATGATTTTGCCGAAACCATTTATTCGGTGGTTGAGGAACTGATGAAAGCTAATCAATTGGCTTTTTCCTGTGAGGTCCATGTACAGCATACCTTTTTTTATGGAGACACCACCAAATTGCGGGAGGTATTTTTAAATATCTTGTCCAACGCCTGCAAGTATACAGCTCCAGGGGGCAGTGTCCGGCTGTTGTGTGAGGAATTGCCTGGCGACAAAGAGGACTGGGGGATAATCCGGACAACGATTACGGATACAGGTATTGGAATTTTCGGGAATTTCGATTTTGCTGGCGGAAGACAACGAGATTAATGCCGAAATTGCCATGACGCTCTTGCAGGAAGCGGGGATACCAATCTTGGCAATGACGGCCAATGCTTTTGCCGAGGATAGGCAGGAGGCCTTGGCGTCAGGAATGAATGGTCATAATTCGTCCGGCCGCTGATGATGGCCGTGGCAAGGTGGTCCTCTTGACGGAGGAAGGCATAGCTTTCATGGAGGAAATCTTGCCGCCACATTATCTTCGCGTTACCAAGCTGATGGAAAAGCTCTCTGAGTTTGAGCAAAAAGAGCTCATATATCTGCTGAAAAAGTTAGCCTTGTAATGGTTTCGCCAAGCGCTCATCATGAAGCAGAGAAGTCAGGTACTTCTCTGCTTATATAGTTAGTAATCAAACTAATTTTAAGGAGAAAGAGAAATGAATGCAAAACAAAAAGCAACGCAGACTGGAATCGTATTTATCGCGCTGCTGCTTATTGGCGGATTGATACTGATGTATAAGGGGAACGATGCCCTAGCCCTGGCCACTGAGAAAAAGGAGGGCATTTTGACTGCTGAGCAGATAAAAATGTCGTTTGATTCGGTAAAGTGTCTTTGTTTGATGCCGGGGCGATTTCAAGAAGCCAGCTTGATGATGCGGAAATGTCATTACAAGTTTCGCAGGCTGGTTTGGAGCAACAACAGCAGTTGCTTCAAAAATTGCGGGCTGGTTATAATGGCAGTGCTTCTGATACCGTTGGACAACAGCGGCAGGCCGCGACCAATATGAGCAATGATGTAGAATCCCTGCAGCAGCAAAAACAGGCGCTGGAAGTTCAATTGAAAGAGTTGGAAGTAGCCAAAGAGCGGCTTACGCTGCGGGCACCAGAAGATGGGAAGGTGCTGAAGGTCTTGGTCAAAGAAGGGGAGATGATTTCTCCTTCGACGCCCGTGGTGCTGCTGGAAAGCAATCGCAGTTATTACGATATTTATATCAGCGAAAAGCAGGCTGCTAACTTGGAAGAGGGACAGGAGATTAAAGGAACAACGGTTGCTGGTGAGCGTGAAGTTACAGGCACAGTTCGTTTGTTGACACAAGCGCCGGGATTTGCTGATTTGAAATCAACCCGCGAGAAAGGGCAGGTAGATCTTTCC
>CALYVJ010000182.1 GCA_945494195.1 uncultured Selenomonas sp.
TGCGACAGCCTGATTAACAGTCAGGTGCTCTACCGGCTGAGCTATCGAGGAATAACTCTGTGACACTCTCGTGTCGACAAAAAATATTATACGGGATTTTTAAAAATAATGCAACCCCTTTTGGGAAAAAAAAAGATTTTTTTTAAATTTTATCGTGGCGCAAATCTTCGGCAATCAATTCTTCCAATCTTCCCACCGTCATATCCTTGTCCGAATAGACCGTAATGCCGTGTTTTTGCAGCATAGCTGTCGTCACACCCTGCCCATTGATTTTCTTATCCTCAAAATTGCCATTGTAGATTTTCTTGACGCCGCAGGACGGACTGCCTTCCTTGAGGATTGCCACCTTCGCATGATATGCCTCAGCTATCTTGAGCACCTTATCGGCACCAGTCAGGAAATACTGCGTCATGTCCCGACCATTCTCATCCATGGCCTTAGCTTTGCCTGACAATACCTTCTTGCCCGTACCGCCCTGGAGCTCTACACAAGGACGCGGCACCGGCAGCATCGCAAAGCACTCGGGACAGACCGCGATGAAACGCCCCCGCTCATTGTACTTGAGCAGCAGCTCGTGCGTATTAGTCCCGCCACTATACTTCACCTTATGTCCCAGCAGACATGCACTTACCAAAATCATCCTTTATACCCCTTTCTTATCCCAAACTGCTGAACGGATACTCCCAGCTTCTTAACCAAAGTTTCCAGACTATCCATGGCCATCTCCTGGCCAGCCGCCATCGGAATACAAGCACAAGTACGGGCATCATCAAGCGCATTGTGATGATTGAACGCGATCTGCAGGAAGTCCCCCACCGTATTCAGCTTATGGTTCTCCAAATCCGGCCAAACTTTGCGGGCTATCGCCACGGTATCACAATAAGCAAAGTCCGGATGAGACAGGCCGTATTTTGCCAAACAAGCCCCCAGCACTCCCATGTCAAAGCGCGCATTATGTGCAACTACAATGCGCCCCTCCAAATGCTGGCTAAGTTCTGGCCATATCTGTGCAAAATCCGGTGCATCAGCAGTATCCTCCCGCGATATTCCATGAATACGCGTATTGAAAGAATTATACCGGTTAGCCGGCGGCTGGATCAGCGTATAGTACGAATCGTAAAGCTTTCCATCCTTAACCTCAACTACAGCTACACTGCAGGCTGAATCCCTGGATGCCGTTGCTGTCTCAAAATCAATGGCAGCAAAATTCATCATTTGTTGTTTTTTCCCTCTTTCCCAAATACAATAGATAAATCCGCCTCAATACATAGCTGCGACTGAGACGGACTCTATTCGGTCTTCGTTGACCGTAACTATTCCTTATTTCTTTTTGTTTTTCAGATATTCATCAATAGCTGCGGCAGCCTTGCGGCCAGCTCCCATCGCCAAAATTACCGTAGCAGCACCTGTAACGATATCCCCGCCGGCAAATACTCCCGGTTTGGACGTTGCACAGGACTCTTCATCTGCTTCAATATTGCCGCGTTTCGTCGTAGCAAGCCCCGGCGTCGTATGGGCAATGATCGGGTTTGGCCCCGTACCAATCGACACGATGACCGTATCGACGGGAAGTTCGAACTCCGAACCTTCCACCGGAACCGGACGACGGCGGCCAGAATCATCCGGCTCACCAAGTTCCATGCGGATGCACTTCATGCCGCTGACCCATCCATCCTCGTTGCCAAGAATCTCCACCGGGTTATTCAAGAGTTTGAAGTCAATGCCCTCTTCCTTGGCATGCTCCACCTCTTCCTTGCGTGCCGGCAATTCTGCCTCGCTACGGCGATATACGATGTAGACATGCTCAGCGCCCAAGCGCAGTGCCGTACGAGCGGCATCCATAGCTACGTTGCCGCCACCGATTACGGCGACATTTTTGCCCACTTTAATCGGGGTTGCATACTCCGGGAACTTATACGCCTTCATGAGATTGCACCGGGTCAGAAATTCATTGGCCGAATAAACGCCGTTAAGTGCCTCGCCTGGAATGCCCTGGAAACGTGGCAAGCCGGCTCCTGTGCCGATGAATACGGCATCAAAGCCTTCCTCTTCCATCAATTCATCCACCGTGAACAGGCGTCCAACAACGGAATCCAGCTCAAATTTAACACCGAGCTTCTCGATGTTTTCAATTTCCTTTTTGACAACCTTGTCCTTCGGCAGACGGAATTCCGGAATACCATAGGACAATACGCCGCCCGCTTTGTGCAGCGCCTCGAATACCGTGACTTTATACCCTTTCTTGGCCAAATCCCCTGCACAGGAAAGACCAGACGGGCCGGACCCCAGCACCGCTACCTTCTGTGCGTCAGCAGCAAACTCGATTGGCTTTACCTCTTCATTTTTAGCCATATGACGATCGGCAACGAAACGTTCCAAACGGCCAATACCAACGGACTCACCCTTCTTGGCCAGCACACAGTATTTCTCGCACTGGTTTTCCTGCGGGCAGACGCGTCCGCAGACAGCCGGCAGAGCATTCGCTTCTTTGATCTTTTCGATAGCGCCATCAAAATCGCGCTCTTTGATCTTGCCGATAAATTCCGGAATATCCACCGATACCGGGCACCCCTTACGGCACTGCGGCACCTTGCAGTGCAAGCAGCGTTCTGCCTCGGCTACCGCTGTTTCTTCATCGTAGCCAAGAGCTACTTCATCAAAGTTATGGGCACGGACTTTCGGATCCTGTACCGGCATTTCATGTTTTTTCAAAGACAAAGCCATTGCTTATTTCCTCCCCAGTCCGATGTTGCAGATATGTTCTTTTTCCTCGGCCTCGAGGTCGCGATACATGCGCTGACGGCTCATAAGCGCCTTGAAATCTACCAAATGCCCATCAAACTCCGGACCATCGACACAGGCAAACTTGGTCTCATCGCCTACCTGCACACGGCAACCACCACACATGCCCGTGCCATCAACCATAATCGGGTTGAGACTGACCACCGTATGGATCCCAAGCTCGCGCGTGCAGTCGGCAACACTCTTCATCATGATAACCGGACCGATTGCCGTAATCTGGGCAATCTTCTCGCCACGCTCCACCAGCTCCTGCACCGCATAAGTGACAAATCCCTTAATACCGCGTGAACCGTCATCGGTGGTGATGAGGATTTCATCCGTGACTTCCTTCATCTCATCTTCCATGATCAGGATGTCCTTCGTCTTAGCACCCATGATGGCAATGACCTTATTGCCTGCCTCTTTCATGGCCCTAGCAATCGGGAAGGTCGGAGCTACGCCGATACCGCCGCCAACAACGACAACAGTACCATCGAATTTCTCAATTTCAGACGGCTGGCCCAGCGGACCCACGAAATCGACAATCGACTCTCCTTCTTCTACTGCTGCCAATGCCATAGTCGATGCGCCAATGACCTGGAAGACGATATTAACGACACCGGTTTCACGGTTGAAATTAGCAATCGTCAGGGGAATGCGCTCGCCCTTTTCATCTACACGCAGGACAATAAACTGACCTGCCTGGGCCTTCTTAGCGACACGCGGTGCATCAATATCCATCGAGAAGACATTCGGGGAAAGCTCCTCTTTCTTCAGGATCTTAAACATGTTTCACTCTCCTAAAATATAACCTAACATCCGCAAACTCAGCGGACTTGTTTACAAACCTTATAGCGCCATCGTTCCAATTTTGCCAAAGGATAAATACTCCCATTTGCGTCTCTAAAGAGGCAGAAAGATATTACTCTCCGCCTGTCAGGACCTTCGTACCACAGCAATAGCGCAGTGAGATGTCTTATTCCTCGTTATAACGCAGCAAAGACGCCGGCCAGGTATTCCTCAAGATTCGTGCGAATCGGCATCAAGTAAATATTGGCGTCGTTCTTTTCCGCCCACTCCTTTACTTCGCGTGAAAAGGCCACGCTCCACTCGAGGCCCGGCTCAAAAGCCCGAGGGAATACCACGTTATTCTTACGCTCCCAATAACTCTGCGAACCAGCGGTCATGACTGGCGATATGCCCCAATATACGTCTAGGCCCTCCAGCATGTCCGCATACATCTCCAAATACCGCATATCATAGAATGGCTGCGTAAAGAACCCCTTGGCACCAGCTTGTACCTTGCGGCGGACGCGGTAGAGTTCCTCCCGCATTGAACTCCGATACTGATCAATGCCGGCATAAACGTCTATCTCCGGCATTTCCTCACGGAATTTACGGATGACATCGGTGCTTTCCGTCGGATAGACTGCATGAGTCATGCGCTGCGGCGGATCTCCCTCGATAACCAGTACTTCCCGGATATCATGGGCACGCAAGTAATCCTTCATCGGCAGCTCCTCACCAAGATTTATATCCATAGCGCGGATGTGTGGCATAGCCTGCGGAAGGTATTCCTTCGCCATAGCCGCCCCCTGCCAGCTGCGCGTTTCAAAGCGCAAAAGGTCGGGGATATTAATAACATCAATCTTGTCCTTGTACTGCTGTAAGAGAGCAAGCTCAGCGCGCAGCGATTCATCATCGCGTGGCACCAGCTCAACAGATACACGTTTCATAGGCAGCCTCCAGATATTTTTTCTACTGGTTATTAGTTACATAGATTATATTGTAAAATGTTTTTATAGATTTTGCAAGTAGATGGCCTGCGGTTTTGATAATCTCGATTAATCATAAAATAAGCGCATTGA
>CALYVJ010000183.1 GCA_945494195.1 uncultured Selenomonas sp.
GCCCTCTCAGATTAGCTATGTGCTTTCTACGCGGTTTACCCAGGACAAGGGGTTCGTGGTGGAATCGCGTCGTGGCTTGGGGGGGTATATTCGCATTGTACAGGTGCCTACGCGCAATATGGTCTATCAGGACATGCTCGACAAGATTGATAAGGATACGGAGATGCCGATGGTGCAGTCCATGGTCCATTACCTGCTCCAGCATCAGATGATTTCGAATCGTGAAGCAGCGCTGATGATGCAGGTGGTCGTTTTTGCCTATCAGTCGGAGCGCGTTACGGCCGAAGAACGGGTTCATTTGTTAAAATCCATGATTCTGACGTTGGAGAATTTTTCTTGAACCCGGATAAGAGCGTAATCTTGAAGTAGTTATATCATAGAAAAGAGGGATTCCGGATGTTGTGTGATGATTGTGGACGCAATGAAGCGGTAGTCCATATCACCCAGATTGGGCCGGATGGACGGATTGAAAAGAATTTATGTGAAAAATGTGCGGCCGCCTATGGGGAATTCGTCCCTTCGGCCAAGAAGGGCCGGACGGTATCGATGGATGATTTCCTCAAGGGAATTTTTAGCAGCGGGGCCGAGCGCGGAGAGAAGCGGCCACTGGACCAGAATCAGCTGGTATGCCCGAGCTGCGGTATGAGTTATCGTGATTTCCAACAGACGGGAAAGATTGGCTGTGCAGAGTGCTACCATACCTTTCGCCAGCAGATTGAGCCGTTACTGCGGCGGATTCATGGTTCCAGCGTACATCGTGGCAAGATTCCGCACCGTAGTGGCAGTGCCTTGGAAATCAAGCATGAAATTGGTTTGCTGCGCCAAAAACTCCAGGACAGCGTAGCCCGGGAAGAATACGAAAAGGCAGCCGAATACCGGGATAGGATCCGCAGCTTGGAACAGAAGATTGAATCCCAGGAAGGAGGCGTGGCGAATGGCAATCAATGATTTGCTTCGCAGCAATGAGCTGACCTGGTTGAAAAGCGGTGGTACCGATGGGGATGTAGTAGTTGCTAGCCGCATACGCTTGGCCCGGAATCTCAAGGGAGTTCCATTCCCAAACCGGGCAGATATGAATCAGCTTTCCCAGGTGCTGGTGGCTACAGATGAAGTGCTTCCGGAACTGGAAAAATCCATGGGGATGCCCTTTGACCGCGTGGATGTCGAGCGATTGTCGCCTCTTCAGCGGGAGGTTTTGCTGGAAAAACAGCTGATTTCCGAGAACCTCATCAAGAATCCGCAATATCGTGCGACTTATGTATCCGATGACCGGTGTATCAGTATCATGGTCAATGAGGAAGACCACTTGCGCATCCAGTGTTGGGCGCCGGGGCTGAATCTTGATCTTCCAATGAGTACGGCTTTTACCCTTGATGACCTCATAGAATTCCGGCTGGATATGGCATTCGACGAGAAGATGGGCTACCTCACTTCATGCCCGACAAATCTCGGTACGGGGCTTAGAGCTTCGGTTTTGCTGCATTTGCCTGGTTTGGTATTCACCCGCAATGTCAGCAGTATCATCAATATTTCTCCGCAGCTCGGTCTGGCAGTTCGGGCCCTGTATGGGGATGACAAAGAACCAGTGGGCAGCTTATTCCAGATTTCCAATCAGCTGACTTTGGGGTTCTCAGAGGAAGAGCTCATTGCCAATCTCAAGAGTGCCGTGACGGAAATCGTGGCCCATGAACGCCGGGCACGGAAAGCGCTGGCCCTTTATCGCAAAGAGCAGCTGGCCGATGAAGTCTGGCGGGCTTATGGTACTTTGGCATATGCACGCATGCTTTCCGAGCGTGAGGCAATGGAACTTTTATCCAAGGTCCGCTTGGGAATTGACTTGAAGTTGATTCATGAGGTGAAAGCTGATTGTTATGCAGATATTCTCGTGGCCTGCCATCGCAGTTTTTTGCAGAATCTGGCAGAAAATGAGAATATGTCCAAAATCGAAATCGACCAGCTCAGAGCGCGCAAGGTAAGAGAGATACTTAGCGGGCATCGTGTGAGCTCGGAGGATGAAGTATGAATTATCGAAATCACTTTACCAATCGTGCTATTAAAGCGGTGGAGTTTGCTCAATACGTGGCGCAGGATTTGCAGCAGGACTATATTGGAACAGAGCACATCCTGCTGGGCCTATTGCATGAGCGCAATGGTGTGGCAGCGCAGGCGATGTACGCATTGGGACTCACCTTTGAAAAAGCCATGACAATGGTTAACAACATGGATTCGCAGGAAGACGAGTATCCGTCGGATAATCCCTATTATACCCCGCGGGCAAAACGTGTCATGGAGGGGGCGATGGAGGAATCGCAGACTCTTGGCCATACGTATATCGGGACAGAGCATATCCTGCTGAGCCTGTTGTCGGAAACCGAGGGGGCTGCTATCGAGGTGCTTACCCGTATGGGAATCGACCCCGATAACCTGCAGGATGAGGTACTCGAACGCATCGACATGCCTCATCCTTCGGATGACGGTCCGCAGCTGGAAAAGGGCAGCGGCCGGGGACGCAGCCGCCGGGAAGGCAGTGCCCCTTTATTGAAAAAATACGGCCGGAATCTTAACCGCTTGGCGGAAGATGCCAAGATGGATCCCGTTATTGGCCGCGAAAAGGAAATCAAGCGTGTCATACAGATCCTTTCCCGGCGGACGAAAAATAACCCGATTTTGCTCGGGGAGCCCGGCGTAGGCAAGACTGCGATTGCGGAGGGATTGGCACAGCGTATTGTCGAGGGGGCTGTACCCTATATGCTGCAGGACAAAAAAGTCATATCCCTTTCTATGGCATCGTTAGTGGCAGGGGCAAAATACCGTGGCGAGTTTGAGGAACGATTGAAGGGCGTCATCGAAGAGATTCATCAGCTAGGCAATGTCATTCTGTTCATCGATGAAATGCATACGCTGGTGGGGGCTGGGGCTGCTGAAGGTGCACTGGATGCGGCGAACATCTTAAAGCCAGCACTTTCCCGGGGGGAAATTCAGATTATTGGCGCTACGACGCTGGATGAGTACAAGAAGTATCTGGAAAAGGATGCTGCCTTGTCACGGCGTTTCCAGACGGTGATGGTGGAGGAGCCGTCTCCGGATGATGCTGTGCGCATTTTGCAGGGACTTTGCAGCAAGTATGAAGAATTCCATCGAGCGAAAATCGAAGGGGCTGCCATTGAAGCAGCGGTGCACCTTTCTCATCGCTACATCACGGACCGGTTCCTGCCGGATAAGGCCATCGACCTTATGGATGAAGCTGCTTCAAAGGTGCGTATGGGGAAAGTAGCTCCGACAAGTCAGGTGCATTCCATCCGTGAACAGCTCGATAAGCTCCATACGGAAAAGGAAGCTGCTATTGCCGCTCAGGATTATGAACGGGCAGCAAAACTGCGCGATGAGATGCAGGCCGTAAAGGAATCTTTGGATGAAGCGCGCCGAAACTGGGAGAAAAAAGATCATAACCGTATTACGGTGACCGCGGATGATATTGCCGATGTAGTAGCGCAGTGGACCGGTGTTCCGGTTCGACAGATTGCGGCAAAGGAATCAGAGCGGCTGCTCAATATGGAGAAAATCCTTACCCGTCGCGTCATCGGTCAGGAAGATGCCGTCCGGGCGGTATCGAAAGCCATCCGGCGGGCCAGAGCCGGCCTCAAGGACCCGAAGCGGCCAATTGGCTCTTTTTTGTTCTTGGGACCTACTGGCGTGGGTAAGACGGAATTGGCGCGGGCATTGGCGGAAGCACTTTTTGGCAGCGAAGATGCTGTCATCCGTTTCGATATGTCCGAGTATATGGAGAAATATAGTGTTTCCCGTATGGTGGGGGCACCTCCAGGGTATGTCGGGTATCAGGAAGGGGGCCAGCTGACGGATGCTGTGCGCCGTAAACCTTATTCGATTATTCTGTTGGATGAGATAGAAAAAGCGAATCCTGATGTGTTCAACATCCTGCTGCAGGTGCTTGACGATGGCCGTCTGACGGATGGTCAGGGGCGTACCGTTGACTTCCGCAATACCGTTATCATTATGACCTCCAATGCAGGAGCAAGTTTCCTGCGGAAACAAAGCCAGGCTATGGGATTTTCGGTCAGTGCGGCTAAAGAGGAAGCCAAGCAGGCAGAAGAAAGCAGCCGCAAGCGGGTGCTGGGTGAGGTCAAGCGTATCTTTAAGCCGGAGTTTTTAAATCGCATCGATGAGATGCTGATATTCCATCCGCTGGGACGGAAAGAATTGGTAAAAATTGTGGATATCCTGTTGAAAGATGTGAAAAAGCGCTTGCTGGAGAAGGATATCAAGATGGAAATCAGTCCGTCTGCCAAAAATAAACTGGTGGAGGCCGGGACAGACTTCAAGTATGGTGCGCGTCCCTTGAAACGGGCGTTGCAGAAACACATCGAAGATGAGATTGCAGAACGTCTCTTGCGGCACCGGTTCAAGGCTGGAGATACCATTTGTGTCCGCAAGAATGGCGATATGCTTGATTTCATCAAGAAAGAAGTAAAAAAGAAAGCAGCCAGGAAGGTGAAGGCGGATGCCCCAAAATAAGCTGGCACCGGAAAGCCTGACCGGGAAAGTCCTCGATTTTGCCGCCAACCTGCTATGGTCCATCGTCTGGTTA
>CALYVJ010000184.1 GCA_945494195.1 uncultured Selenomonas sp.
TAAACACTTCCCAATACACAACAATTTTCTCAAATCATTAACTAGAGTTATTTTACATAAAAAAAAGCTATCGAGGAAATACATGTTGCTTATATCACCTATTCAAAAAACCAATACCCCAAAAAGAGGAGCATGATACGCTTCTTTTGGGGGTATTGGTTTTCAATCACAATTAACTTTTTAACATAAAGTGCTGGAATTATTAACGGTTTTCACAACACGCGTCATACTGCCCCGCATATTGCCCACCTCGTTTTCCTTTCCATGAAAAAACTGCCCTTTTGTCTTCAAAAAGTAAATGTCTCCGAATAGGATTTTCCATCCACATCAATATTCTTGAAACTCAGGGTAATTAAATACTTCCTTCTTCAGCCAAAACTTCATATTGATATTCTTTACCTCTTTTCAACATATGTCCATCAATGCAATGTGACGTTTCATGAGCAATAATTTGCTCAATTTTCTTATTCATTTTTCACACATTCCTTCCTGGAAGGCTATTTTATTTCCCTATGGTACATGGAATGTTTTTCCACCTACGTTCCATCCTATTATTATCGTTTCAACAGGGAAATAAAAGTCTTGGCCGCCTGGGAAAGATGCTGTCCCCGGCCGTAGGCTGCCACCAGCTGACGTTCTTCCACATTTTCTTCCAATTCAAAGAAGAACGGGGCTTCTTTCCAGTGCCAGCCGCGCACCAGCATATCCGTAACCAGGGTAATGCCCAGTCCTGCCATGCAAAGCTCGGCAGCATCGATGATGCTGTTGGCTTCAAAGACCACATCGGGTTCACACTGGGTTTCCTGACAAAGATGCCGATAAATATGAGCCATCCGCCGGCTTTCCTGCAATTTGATAAAGGGCTGTTTGTGCAGGCGGGCAAAGGAAATCGTCGGATAAGGCGTTACCTGATGGCCGCCGAACCGGGCCGCAAAGGGATGGTCCACCGGTACTGCCAGCAGGGTTCTTTCCTTCAAAAGCGGTATTGAAGCAAAATTTTTATCGGGCAACGGCTCATAGAGCAGTGCAAAATCCACCGTCCCCGCCATCACATCCTCCTTAAGCTCCTGCAAACTGTGCTCACGGACCGTCAAACGGATCCCAGGATAATTCCGATGAAAATCGATAAGAGGCTGGGTCAGATAGCAGGATGACCGGGTCCGGGAACTGCCGATGCAAAGATTTCCCGTACGGAGCTCAGAAAGATCCGCGGTGCCCTTGACCAATTCCTGCTTCAGCCGCTGGATCTGCCGTGCCTTTTCCACGTAAATCTCCCCAGCCGATGTAAGCTGCAAAGGGGTCGGGCTGCGGTCAAAAAGGGCCTCGCCCAATTCCCCCTCTATCTTCTTTATACACTGTGACAACGATGGCTGAGAAACATAAAGGTGTTTGGCAGCGGCAGAAAATGTCCCATCCTCTGCCACCTGCAATACGCTTCGCCATTCATGTTCATCGATCAAAAGCCTAACTCCTCCTTGTGTGCCTGCATGCCATCGATGCAGCATTGCATCACCTCTGACGGTTCCATACCCAGCATATCCATTCCCTTTTTGATAGTATCCCGGCTGCATTTAGCGGCAAATTTCTTATCCTTGAATTTTTTCTTAAAGGATTTCAATTCCATCCCATCCATTTTTTCCGGGCGCATGAGTGCATAGGCCTGGACAATTCCCGTGAGCTCATCCACCGTATAGAGGCTCTTTTCGATATCCGTCACGGGCTCCTTCTCATCCGTAGTAATTCCCCAGCCATGGGAAATAATCGTCTGGATGACTTCTTCTTCCACGCCTTCCGGTGCCAGCAATTCACGCACATGATGGCAGTGTTCATCGGGAAACTCTTCATAATCCACGTCATGAAGATACCCGACTGCCTCCCAATATTCTTTATCCGCACCAAAATGATCGGCCATGGCTCCCATCGCTGCACTGACAGCCGCCGCATGGGTAAAAAGATGGGCTTCCGTCGTATGTTTGGCCAGTATTTCTTTTGCCTTGGCTAAGTTCAACTCACTCATCGTACAACCTCCCCGGAAAAAAGACGTTGAAATCTTCAATTATGTAAATAATTATACGCGTTATTCTGTCAAATCGTCAACAAAACGGCCCAATACATAAAAGGTACCATGGGCTTTGGCAAACAGTTTTCCCGCCTTATCCCGGATTTCACTTTCCAGCGTCATCGTGTGGCGTCCATCGTGAAGGACTGTCCCCGTGGCGATAATCCGGGTTGTCATCGGTACAGAATGCATGAAGTCCATGCTGAGATTCATGGTTACGACTTTTTTATTTCGCGCCAGTGCAGCCGCCCCCATGGCAGTATCCGCCAGGGTCATCAACGCCCCGCCATGGATGATGCCATAGAGATTGGTGTGTTCAGCCTCCACTTTCAGTTCCAGCTGAACCCCGCCGTCTGCCATTGGCACTGCCTCGGCATGAATATATTCGAGGAATGGATTTTTATGATAGAATTCAACAATATGCTGCTGGATTTTCGTTATGGGATTGTTCCGCTTCATCTGCTCAGCACTTCCCTTGCCATATAATTTTCTATATTATAACGCCATTGTTCCCTTTTTGCCAAAAACAAAATCTTCCTGATACACAAAAAGCGGGAATGCTGCCATTCCCGCTTGTCTCCGCCTTAAAGATATATTTCGCAATCATCTTCAACCTGTTTGCAATTTTGCCGAACCTGTTCCATGACAGCAGCGGCGTCATAGCCCTCTTCAAATTCGACTTTCATCTTCAACATCATGAAGTTAACGGTTGCTGATTTAACCCCGGTGGTCTTGTTGGCCGCTTCCTCCATAAGGTTGGCACAATTGGCACAATCCACATCGATTTTGTATGACTTTTTCATCTCAGTTTCCTTTCTGCCATTGGCTTCATCCAACTTTCCTCCCGGCACCATCATCGCCCGCATGGCGTTGAGCACTGCCAGCACCATAACGCCCACATCGGCAAAGATGGCCGCCCACATATTGGCCAGGCCCACGGCACCAAGGATAAGTACAACAGCCTTGACACCGATGGACCCCCAAATGTTTTGCCGGACAATCCGCATTGTCTTACGGGCGATGTTCTGCGCTTTGGCCAATTGCAGTGGATTGTCATCCATTAGCACCACATCGGCAGCTTCAATGGCGGCATCCGCCCCCATATCCCCCATGGCAATCCCTACATCGACCCGGGATATTACCGGAGCATCGTTGATTCCATCCCCCACAAAAGCCAGCTTGCCACGGCTTCGCGCCTGCTGTTTTGCTGCCAGCAGCTCTTCCACTTTTGTCACTTTATCCGCTGGCAACAATTCGCTGTACACGCAGTCAATCCCCAGCTGCTCTGCCACCTCAGCGGCTACCTTGGAAACATCACCAGTCAGCATAAAGACTTTTGCCACTCCATTGCGGTGCAGTGCCTCCACCGCCTGCTGGGAAGTTTCCTTCACCACATCGGAAATCACGATGTGCCCAGCATATTCCCCATCCATAGCCACATGAAGGATGGTGCCGCTATGCCGGCAGTCACGCCACACGATTCTCTCGGCTTCCATCAGTCGGCTGTTGCCAACGCTAAGGGAATGTCCATTGACCCTAGCCCGGACGCCGAACCCAGCCAGCTCCTCCATATCTTCGACCACGCAATCATCAGCTTCCTCCCGATAGGCTGCCTTGAGGGAGGCCGCAATGGGATGGTTGGAAAAACGTTCCACATGAGCCGCCAGATGGAGCAGCTGCCGTTCATCCAATTTTTCCGGATGGATTGCAGTAACTTCAAAGACACCTTTCGTCAAAGTGCCGGTCTTATCAAATACCACCGTATCCACCGACGCCAGGGCTTCCAAATAATTTGCCCCCTTAATCAGTACGCCCTGTCGGCTGGCTCCACCAAGGCCGGCAAAAAAGCTTAAAGGAATGCTGATAACCAGCGCACAAGGGCAGCTGATGACCAGGAAGGTCAAAGCACGGTAAAACCACACGCCCCACTGTGGCTCCACACCGGCCCATACGAGCTGCCACAGTGGAGGCACCAAGGCCAAGGCGATGGCCGCATAGACCACCAACGGCGTATAGACCCGGGCAAACCTCGTAATAAAGGCCTCCGACCTTGACTTATTGGAGCTGGCATCTTCCACCAATTCGAGGATTTTTGATGCCGTAGATTCCTCGAACTCCCTCGTGGTACGGATCCGCAGCAGGCCATTCGTGTTGATGCAGCCGCTAAGCACTTCGTCTCCCGGTTCCACCTCCCGCGGCAGGCTTTCGCCAGTCAGCGCAATGGTATCCAGGCTCGATTTTCCCTCAGTTACGATTCCATCAAGGGGAATTTTTTCTCCAGGTTGTACAACGATTTCCGTCCCTACAGCCACTTCCTCCGGCGGCACTTGTTCCAGCTGGCCGTTGGGCTGCTCAATATTGGCATAATCCGGACGGATATCCATGAGATTGCTGATATCCCGACGGCTTCTGCTCACCGCATAGCTTTGGAACCACTCGCCCACCTGATAGAGCAGCATGACGGCAATTCCTTCCGTATAATCGCCATCCTCATAAACAGCCAGTGCCATTGCACCAATAGTAGCGATGGCCATCAAGAG
>CALYVJ010000185.1 GCA_945494195.1 uncultured Selenomonas sp.
GCTGCGGCAAAGCGAAAAGTCCAGCAGCAGTAAGCGCTAACCATACATTAGTACCGGACAGCGCATACAAAATCAACGAAACCATCATAATCCCTAAGGAACTGAAAAACAAATTCCGACGGCTGAATTTCGTCGTGAGCAGGGGGAACAGTGCTACTGCCATCAAGCCAATCACAACGTTGATAATCCCTAAAATGGAAAATTTCGCAGCATCACCAATTACATAGATGAAGTAATACAGGTTAAAGTTATTGACAATATTCTGCCCCAGGCCAAAAATCAGATAAGCACAAGCAATCCACAAGAGCTGATCATTTTTAGCCAACACTTTAAAAACATCTTTAAACGAAGTATCCATTTTGTTTTCCCGCAAAGCGGAATCCTGTTCTTTCGTTCCTAAACCAAGGATGATAGCGCCCAAAGTAGCAATACCGCCACCGATGCAGGCAAAAGCGAACCATCCCTGCGGATCACCAGCACCACCATTTGAATTAACCGAGAAATACAGTACAATCGGCATAACCATGATCGTAACTAGCTGTCCACCAAACACCGAACCGATACGAGCAACCGTTGCTGTGATTTCACGCTCACGGGAATCAAAGGACAATGCCGGAATCATCGACCATATCGCCACATCCTTAGCAGAATAAAATACATCCATGATAAAGTAGACAACTGCGAAAAGAATCAAATACAAGGTCGGATTGGAAACCGTAAGTCCACCAAAATCTGTAAACAACATCGCCAAGGTAATCGCCGCTACAAATGCACCGACAATAACCCATGGCTTAAAGCGGCCCCAACGGGTCTTTGTTTTATCAATGATATTTCCCATAAACGGATCAATGAAAAGCTCTGCTACGCGCAATACCATAATTATCGTAGTAACTACGCCTATCATATACGCATCCTGACTGGGATTATTGGATGAAAACAAGTTGCTGGTTACAAAAATCATAAAATAAGTTGCCAGCATAGCATAAAATACATCATGGCCAAAGGTACCACAAGCATAAGCAATTCGCGGCCACATATTGTTTTTCTTTTCCTGCGACATTACTGCTTCCATAATCACGACCTCCTAAATTCAGCCCTTAATCACACGCATATAGGCAATTAAAGCCTCTGCCATCTTTTCCAATTCACCAGAACTGGTATTTACCACCAAATCATAATTCTCACCATCCCCCCAAGTACGCCCCGTATAGTAGTTATAATAGCGGGCACGTTTCGCATCCTCTGCATCCAGTTCTTTTAAGCTTTTGCCATCATAAACCTCACGGCCGCGCTTCTCCCTAAAATCATCATCTGCGCAAACAAAAACCGAGAAAACATTATCCATTTTTCGCAAAACATAATCAGCACTACGCCCCAAGAATATACACGGGCCATCTTTAGCGATTTTCCGGATTGCTGCCGATTCACTCATGAACATCTCCTGGCTGCTGCTTCCCATGTGCGTACCAAAGGAATGAAAGGGAATAAAGTTCAATGCCAATGGCTTCACTTGATTTTCCATTTCCAGCAACTCTTCTTCCCGTAAATCATCGATTCCCATTTTGGCAGCAGCTATATGCACAATCTGACGGTCATATAACTTTATGCCCAGTTTCCGAGCTAGGATTCCCGCCATCTCCCTGCCGCCAGCACCATATTGACGACTGATGGTAATTATTGTGTTCTCCATACCAGTTCCCCCTTTTGTGCTTACACTGTAAACGTTTTCTAAAAACAGTAAAATATATATCGCTCTACGATCCAAATCTCTTTCGCATGAATCAATAGTAAACGATTTCCTTATTTATTATTATACCGTCTTTGTCGAATATTGCAATATATTGTTTAAATAAAAATTTTCAGTCTTATTTTTCTTTCGTAAATACCCATAGATATCCGGCAAAATCTGCATCAATTTTTTCCACCCCAAGGCCGTTGAACATGAGCTCATCCCCATAATATAACTGACCGACCTGACTGATTGCTTTTTATCCACCAAAATCCATGCTCATACGCTCTGCCGGCATATAATCCGTCAATCGGTAACCAGCGGATAACTCCAGACCCTTGAGACGCAAAATCCTTATCGGTGTCGCAGGTTCGGCCAGCGTTTTAAAATACAATACAACCACTTGCCGCCCATCCTCCCGGATAAATTGCCAAGCTGTTTCGTTCTTTGTTCCCGAAAAAGGCGTCAGTAAGCGATAGAATTGCCCATGCTGCAAGGACGGACGCAATTTCTTATACAAATCAATATGTCTCTTTACTTGTGCTTTTTCCTGCTCACTCATACGCGTGATGTCTAACTCATAACCAAAGTCACCAGCAAAAGCACATAAAGTACGTACCTGCAAACTGGTCATCCGCCCCACTTGATGGTTCGGTGCCACCGATACATGTGCTCCCATAGTTATGGGCGGGAACACCAGACTGGTACCACTCTGAATCGACAACCTGCAAATCGCATCGGTATTATCACTGGTCCATGTCTGTGGCATATAATAGAGCATCCCGGCATCAAAACGGCCACCACCACCGGAACAACTTTCCCATAACACATCCGGGAATTTTGTCGTCAAGCGATCCAAAACTCCATAGAGCCCCATCACAAAGCGCGTTTTCGTTTCCCCTTGCCGTTCACTGGGAAGTGCACCAGAAAAGGCTTCTGTCAAATGCCGATTAAAGTCCCACTTTACATAGTCAATCGGGGCAGACTCCAATACCTTGCTGACTGCAGTTACGATATATTCACAAACTTCCGGGCGCGACAGATCCAACACCAACTGATGACGGCCAAAGCAGCTTTTATAATCCGGTACGTGTAAAATCCAATCCGGATGCTTACGGAAAAGCTCTGAATCCTCCGAAACCATCTCAGGTTCAAACCACAAACCAAATTTCATCCCCCGTTTATGCGCGGCTGATGCTACTCCCGTTAATCCTTGCTTCAACTTCTCCGTATTGACAAACCAATCTCCCAAACTGCTATTATCATCATTGCGTTTTCCAAACCAACCATCATCCAGCACTAGTAATTCCATTCCTAACTCGCTGGCCGTCTGAGCCAGACTATCAATCTTCGCATCATCAAAATCGAAATACGTCGCTTCCCAGTTATTCACTAAAATAGGCCGCAATTCATTCTGATATTTGCCCCGGACAAGATTATGCCGTATAACCTGATGGAATACCTGGCTCATGCCATTGAGCCCCATTTCACTGTATACCATCATGACCTCTGGGGTCTGAAAACTCTCCTTTGGGGCTAACTGCCACGAAAATCCAAATGGATTGATTCCCCCTGACACCCGGGTAGTTCCGAACTGTTCTACCTCTGTGACAAAAGACGCCTCTCCGCTCCATATCAAACTAAAGCCATACACTTCCCCTGTATCTTCTGTAGCATTTTTGCGCGCCAGTGCCAAAAAGGGGGACTGCTGGTGCGAACTAACGCCTCGGCGGCTGCCTGTTTCTTGTACGCCACGCATCAAAGGAACCCGTTCCAAGCTGCGTTCTGCGGCATGACCACCATACAAACTCAGGCGATCAAAATCATGGTCAGCAAAATCCAGCGCAAAGCTGGCAGCATTCGTCAACGCAAGTGCCTCGCCACCGCAATTGGTAATCCGTGCACTGCGCGTTAGCATTCCCGTACTGGTCATCAGCGTATACAGAAGCTCCACCGCCAGCCTTCCCTGGCTATCGCGCAAATATATATGCAAAGTTTCTGCTTCTCCATTATCCGCATATACTGCCGGCAAATCTGCCAGTTTTGGCTTGCCATCCGTAAGCTCAAAATGATCGTAAAATAGTTCTACCACAGTAGTCCCATTTGCCAACCGCACCTCATAGGCAGGCAAGCGGTAATCCCCATGACCATACCCTGGATACTCCTGCGGCAGTACGTCCAATGAAAAGGTTCGCTCATTAGCATAATCTGCTGGCTGCGGGGAAAAGGCCCTATCGATGGCTTGCAACGGTGCACTATCCCGGAATTCTCTTAAGGGACGTCCCCAGTAACGATGCAGCAAATACCGGCCACGCACCACTTGCATAACGTAGCTCATATGCTCGTTGTGCAGATGGAACACACCTCGTGCCGAGTCAAATTCAATCATAATATACCTCCTCATATTCCTTGAAAATAAAACATTAAATGCATCGATTCGTTTTTTATCCGATATTCCTCCAATACCGGCGCTCCCCATGTGTCATCGCCACCGACACCACATGGTCCAGCTGAAACCCGTAAATAGGTATGATGTACCTGCGGCAAGTCATATCGATGCCGAGCATTTTCCAATTCGTGTGCACTATAGGGCAAAACTGAACCTGCCAGCGGAATATCTCCTGATACACGTACTCCCCGGCCACGTTTATCGGTTACCTCCAGCCAACGAATTCCCCCATGGTTGCCACATTCCTGAGGCAACAGATATGCCTCCATCTCTCCCTCGGCAGTCGAAGAATACCCTCCCAACTTACTCCCCTCCTGCCGATCGATATAATTGGCTGCCGGCCCATAACCATAGTATTGCAATTGATTATAATCGGCAGGCATCGTAAACAACATCGCAAAAT
>CALYVJ010000186.1 GCA_945494195.1 uncultured Selenomonas sp.
AGCTTTTCCTCCACTGGAGCTGGCAGACTACCATTTCCCATACCAGCGTAAACAATGCCCCGAGCACCAGCCTTTACTGCCGCCTCCACCAAAAAGCCATCATCCCCAGCATAGCCGTAAAGAATCCGCACATCGGGAAGCTTCTGAATGGTTTCGCTAAGCTTGAGGCTCCCCGCAAGATGGGTAAATTCACTGCGGCGGGTAAATTTCACCACACCATCATCCACGATGCCCAAAGAGCCGCCATTGGGTGACTGGAAAGTCTGAACCGACGTAGTATGCGACTTGGTAACATCATGGGCCCCATCGATTTGGTTATTGGTCACCACCAAAACCCCACGGTCACGAGCCTCTGGACTGACGGCCACCCGCACGGCATCCAGCAGATTCAACGGGCCATCTGCACTGATGGCTGTAGCCGGGCGCATCGCCCCCGTGAGCACAATGGGCTTATCGGTACAAGTCAGAAGGCTCAACAGATACGCCGTCTCCTCCATCGTATCCGTACCATGGGTAATGACCACACCATCAATTCCCTCAAAAGCCAGCAATTCATTGCAGCGGCGTGCCAGCTTGAGCTGGATTTCCTGGGTCATATCCTTGCTGTCAATGGCGGCAATCTGCTCGCCGGAAACCTCCGCCAATTCGCGGATTTCCGGCACAGCAGCCAGCAGGGAATCAATGCCGATGGCCCCAGCCTGATATCCGGTCGTAGCCACATCCGATTCTGCACTGCCTGCAATCGTACCACCGGTTGCCAATACATAAATCTTTTTCATGCTCAAGCCTCCCCGCTTTCTACGACATGCTCCAAAATCCAAGCCATCAAATGTTCTTCCACTCTACAGCCCGTACGATTGGCCACTGCCTTAGTTGCATCATGGGCATTTCCTGAAGCAACACCAACATCTGCTAGTTCCAGCATTTCGTTATCATTGAGATAGTCTCCTGCGGCGATAATCCGGTAATTTTTCCATTCCGGCAGCTGACGGATTTTCTCCACCATGGTCCCCTTGGA
The DNA here is from genome assembly GCA_945494195.1 of uncultured Selenomonas sp. Classification (GTDB taxonomy): domain Bacteria; phylum Bacillota; class Negativicutes; order Selenomonadales; family Selenomonadaceae; genus Selenomonas_A. Next base: position 1,019 of record CALYVJ010000186.1, read on the forward strand.
TACCCCCTTGGCTACAAATTCATAATAATTTACCTCAGAATAAAAACTGTTGGTTAACACATCGATACCAAATTTCTTTTCCATGCGTTCCACGCGATGAAGCACAGCCGGTTCTGCACAAATGAAAAATTTCAGCCATGGCGTTTTTTCCGTATCCCTTAATTTATCCAGCGTGCAATGCTCGTATTTATAATACTCAAAGGGCAGCCGGGGATCATCGTATTTCTCATTGCTGATGATATGGCAATTATCTGCCGTATATACCTCGATGCAGGCATGGGGAAAAGACTCGCGCACTGCCTCTGCAAATCGTGGCCAAACGGTCTTATCCTCTGCCGGAAGCAGCGGGCAAGTCGCCAGGATTTCCTTTTTATTCCAATCGTAGAGCATCGAACCATTAAAGAAAATACTCGGTGCATTGATTGGCAAATCTTTTACATAACCTTCCGCTGCCTCTGGCGTACGGCCCGTAGCAATAGCAAAACGGCCGCCCCCTTCAACGAACCGGTGAAGTGCCGCTTTATTTTCCTCCGAAATCACGCCACCACGCGGAATCAGTGTCCCATCGAGATCGCTTATCAGCAAAATATTTTCATAAGGTTTCAAACCGCATTCCCCTTCCTTTTCCGAATCAGTTCATTAATAATTATACCTGCAAGAATGCGATACGAAAAGAACTTTCTCATCAGAAAAGAGGCGGCATATCATTTTTCGCTTTTTCGCAGTCCATACCGCATCCACCATTGAATCAGGATATGACGGAGCGCCATAAGGGGATGATGCAAAAGCATCCGCGGACCACTGTAACGCATGATTGCCAAAATCAATTCACGCTGTGGCTTGGCATAACAGTGAATCGGACAAACACTGCAAAAGGTCTTCACAGCCATGCGCGGGCATTTGGTAATGCGGATATCGGCATAAGCGGCAATCGCTTCACAATCCGGACACAATTCGTGGCCAGATTCCCGGCTATGATGGTGCCCCTGGCAATATATCTTCACGATTTCCTGTACGGTCCTTCGCTCTTCGCTGCGTTTCCCTTCCACATTCATGATAATCCCCTGCCCTTCTCTTCCCAGCAATTATACCACAAACAAAGTTATCCACCAGGTAGCAAATGTTACCAGCTATTTCTGTGGCTAGCTGTGGATCAGCCCGCCACTTTTTAACACTTTATCCACAGTTTTTTAGCAATCATCCACAGTGTTTCTGTGGATAACTGTTTTTGGTACTAAAAAATGCCCCTGCCAAGGCAGAGGCATTTCTATATTCAATTAGCTTGCTACACCTACATCAGCCGGCTTTTCCTGAAAACAGGAATAAACAAAACCGAAGAAGGCCCCCAGCAAAGCTGGAATTACCCATCCCATAGTAATGCTGTAGAAAGGCAGATACGCCGACAGGAATTCATTGACCCCCGGCAGCTGGATGCTGGCCGCGTTAAGGCCATCGATGATAGCAAATACCAAGGTACAGTTCATGGCACCACGATAAACGCTGCGGCGCCAATCAATGAAGCGATCGAACAGCGACAGCAGGACGAAGACGATAACCAGCGGATAGATCCCCACTAGGAAGGGAATCGTCAGCGTGATAATCTGGGTCAAGCCGACATTGGAAGCCACAAAGCTGAACAGGATGCTGAAGAGCAGCAAGCGCTCATACGAAATCTTATTCTTGAAGAGCTTATTAAAGAACCAGGCCGTACCCGAAGTTATGCCGCAACAAGTGGTAAGGCAGGCCAGCGAAATGATGACTGCCACCAGCAAGTTGCCCGCCGGTCCAAAGAAAATCGAGATAGCAGCCGCCAGCAGCTGACCGCCATTTTCCGAATGCCCCAACACACTGGCGCTGGTTGCACCAATATAAGAAAGGGAGCCATAAACCATGGACATCAATACTACCGAAATCAGCCCGGCAATCAAGCAAACCTGGCTGATGGCGCGATTCGAAGTAACCCCGCGCATGCGGATGGCATTGACAACCAGCGTACCGATTGCCAGGGAAGCCAAAAGGTCCATCGTCTGATAGCCGTCCTGGAAGCCTTGGACAAACGGCGTTTCAATATAAGCCCCCGTAGCATCGAGGATGTCTCCCAACGGCGTCACGAACGCCTTGGCAAACAGAATAACCAAAAATACCAGCAGAACCGGCGTCAGCATCTTGCCCACCCGGTCGATCAGCTTGTTCGGATTCAGTGCCAGATAATAAGATGCGGCATAGAAAATTGCCGTATAGACCGCCTGCCCCAGCGTCATATTATCAGCCGACAGGAAGGGACGGATGCCGATTTCAAAGGAAACCGCACCAGTACGCGGCATGGCGAACAACGGTCCGATGGTCAGGTAAAGAATGACCAGCAGCATCGTCGCCATCCACGGGTAAGTCATCTTGCGGATGAATTCAATATATTTCCCGCCCTGCAGGGCAATCGCCGTGATTCCCAGCAAGGGCAAACCTACCCCCGTTACCAAAAAGCCAATCATTGCCGTCAGCACATGATCCCCAGCGGCCTGCCCTAAAGCTGGCGGAAAGATAAGATTTCCCGCACCGAAAAAGATTGAGAACATCATAAACCCAACGGTCAAGATTTCTCCTTTAGACATTTGATTCATACTAACACCCTTTTCTTTTTGCCAAAGGATCCGTTTGTCCTTTTGCAGTGAACATTACAAAGCACAAAAAAATCCATGTCCAAACCGAGCGAACATGAATGAGGCCCTGTCTTTCTAAAGCGATAAATGCATTATAGCATAAATGTACTTTACAATGCAACATTTAAATTGCTTGTCCACTGTAAATGTGTAAACTTACGTTTTTTTTCTTTTTTTGCTATACTATGCTATACTAATCATAATAACCGAAGTGTTACAAAGGAGGACTTATAATATGGCTGAAGAACAAGCTGGACCGGAAAACGTCCCCGCTCAAAATACAAATGAACCAGAACTTGACCCAATCGTCACCCAGGCCCATGGGGTGCAGCAACAGGTCAAAATGGAAATTCTCAACATGATACACAGTGGCGAAAGCCCCTTCGACATCATCTATCATATTGCCAAACGTTTGGAAGACGTATCCGGCGAACCGGGTTACGCCAAATATGTCGAAGACCAAATCCGCGCCGTTTACGGCTTCGCTTTAGAACATGCAAAGCCCATGAAAGATGAACTGCACGAAGTGGAAGAACGGCTCAAGCGCATCGAAAAATCCTACGAAAACCCGGATTTTACCGAGGAAGAACACATCCGCATCGGTTTTGCCATCAACCGCCACAAGAAAAATATCGAACGGCTCAAGATCATGATCCAAAAAGCCGAAGCCGACCATGACGATATGACCATCATCAAAAATTAACGCCACAGAGACGGTGAAACATCCCTTTACGTTAACATAAAATATAGAAGCCCTCATAAGTTAGATTGATTCGTCTAACTTATGAGGGCTTCTGCTAAATGATCCACACACTTATTACAAATTGCAGTTTGTAAGTTACAAGAATCTCATTCGAAGTAGCTCTTCGCCGCCGCTAGGGGCAGTGCCAACACTCCAC
>CALYVJ010000187.1 GCA_945494195.1 uncultured Selenomonas sp.
GTTCACTTGGGTAGAGAAGACGGGCCTCTTTGATGGCAAAGGTGTTTTGGCAGCGCATTGTGTCCATCTTGAAGATAGTGACTTTGCTGTCATCAAGAGACATAATATCCGCGTAGCCCACAATCCTGGCAGCAATATGAAGCTGGCCAGTGGTGTGGCTCCGGTAACGCGTTTGCTGAAAGAGGGGATTGTAACGGCATTAGGTACTGACGGTGCCTCCTCCAACAACAATCTCGACATGCTGGAGGAAGTAAATCTTGCGGCAATGCTTCATAAGGTCAACGAATACGATCCATTGGCTATTCCGGCCTTTACGGCATTGCAGATGGGAACGGAGTTCGGTGGCAAGGCCGTTGGTATTTCGGATATCGGACGCCTGGAGAAGGGCTATAAGGCGGATATCACCCTCTTGAATATGCAGGGGCCTGCTTGGTGCCCACGGAATAATCTGGTATCGTTACTGGTTTATTCTGCAAATGCCAGTGCGGTGGATACGGTCATTGTCGATGGTAAAGTTATCATGGAAAAGAATGAACTCAAAACCCTCGATGAGGAACGCATTATCTTTGAGGCACAGCGTTGTGCTGAACGCATCACAAAATAATAAAACTGTCAGGAGCTGCCTTCTCTTTTGGGAAGGCATTCCTTTTGTATTAACTGGAAGAAAGAGGTGATCCCTTGAAAAAGAAGACAACGGAACGGAAAACGACACGTCGGCGTAAAAATGCAGGCAAGAAGCCTGTGGCGGCGAGTTCGAATCCGGGCCGTAAGTACGAACTGGCAGGCCTTGCATTTGTGGCTATTGGGCTCATTTCAATCTGCGGCTTGTTCGGGCTAAATGTCGGCTTTGTCGGGGTTTATTTTGCGAAAGTCCTGCATTATTTGTTTGGTGTAGGCGCTATTATTATCTCGTTGCTGATTCTGTTGATTGGCTATCAGTATATGGCCAAGCATCACGGCTTGGTTTATTCGCCGCGCTTTTTTGGCATGGGCCTTTTGTTTTTGTCTGTGCTGGCCATTTGGCATCATTGTGTCATTCCTGCAGATCAGGAAATCATGCCGGATAATCTGCCTCGTGGCGGTGGTCTGGCAGGTGGCGGCTTTTTATTTGTCCTGCGCAAATTCTTTGGTGTCGATGGCTCAATCATTCTGTTGGGAGCCGGCACTATTGGATCTATTTTGCTGTCCACGACCTGGTCGCTTGCAGCTGGCTTATTGAAAACGCAGGAAACTGCGGCCAAAGGGGCTAATGCGGCTGGTGAGGCGGTTTCGGTTGCCTATGAAAAGGTCGCTGATGTCAGCGGCCGTATGGAGGAACGGGTGGTAGATGCCGTAAAAGAGAAGGTCAAAAACTCTTTTTACAATCAGGAAAACGATAAGCGGTTTGCCGAGCTCAAGGAAGCCGCAAAGCCCGTAGCGGCTGCTGATGATGCGAGCCATTATGGCCTAGAACCAGAGGAACCGGTAGTGGAAAAGGCTGCTATTCCCGAGAAGACTTTTCCGGAAGCGGAACAGAAACCGCAATTTACCATTGAATATGGCCGCGGAAACGATGATGAGCCGGAAGTACCGGCTCATCATGTGATGGTTCCGAAAACAGCCCCGGTTGTTGATCCGTCACCGAAGCCTATGAAAAAGAATTCGGCGCCCATGCCAACGTATGGTGAAATTGCTCCGATAATGCCCGCGGCGGCAATACTCGATGGTTCGGAAGCGGCTGCCAAGGTGGCTGAAAATGTGGCAAATGTTTCATTGAAGCCCTATGAATTGCCGAAAATCACGGAGCTTTTGTCCAAACATGCGAAAAAGAAAAATGCTGCATTGGAACGGGAAATTGCAGATAATGCTGTAACGCTTCAGCAGACCTTGGCGGACTTCAAAGTCAAGGCGAATATCATCAATGCCTGCCATGGACCTGCTGTTACGCGTTACGAGTTGGAACCGGCGGCGGGGGTCAAAGTCAGCAAGATTACCAATTTGGCGGATGATATTGCCCTGCGACTGGCGGCATCATCGGTACGCATCGAGCAGATTCCGGGAAAATCTGCTATTGGTATCGAGGTGCCGAACAAGGAGCTTGAGGGCGTCCAGCTTCGCGAGGTCCTCGAAAGTCCGAAGTTTGATTCGGCAAAATCCCGTTTGACCGTTGGCCTTGGTATGGATATTGGTGGCCAGGCAATCTTTGCCGACCTTGGCAAGATGCCGCATTTGCTCGTCGCTGGTGCTACTGGTTCGGGGAAATCGGTTTGCATCAATACGTTGATTACGAGCATTCTGTTCAAGGCGAAACCTGACGAAGTGAAATTTATCCTCGTTGATCCGAAGATGGTTGACCTCTCGGGGTACAATCGCATTCCACATCTCATGGTGCCGGTGGTTACCGATCCGAAAAAAGCCGCTTCCGTTCTGAACTGGTCCGTTCAGGAAATGGAGAAACGCTATTCCCGCTTCGCGGAAAACAACGTTCGCAATATGGAAACCTATAATAAGAAATTTCCCGAGGATAAAATGCCGGCTATCGTCATCATTATCGACGAGCTGGCAGACCTCATGATGGTTGCCCCCCATGATGTCGAAGATGCCATTTGCCGTTTGGCACAGAAAGCCCGTGCGGCTGGTATCCACATGGTATTGGCAACTCAGCGCCCATCGGTCGATGTCATTACGGGCATCATCAAGGCCAATATTCCTTCCCGGATATCCTTTGCCGTATCAAGTCAGATTGACTCCCGGACGATTCTTGACCGAAGCGGTGCAGAAAATCTTCTGGGCAAGGGGGATATGCTATTTTATCCGGTGGGAGCTTCTAAACCGCGCCGCGTTCAGGGGGCTTTCATCAGTGATGAGGAAGTCGAAGGTCTTTTGGAATTTATCCGCTCCCAGGGGCAGGAAATGGAAACCAATGAGGAAATTGTTGCTTTCACGGAACAGGCTATGGCCGAACAAGCCGCAGAGGAAGAAGGCGGCAATAAAGGGCCAAAAGTCGATGAGCTGCTAATGGATGCTGTTAATCTTGTCATGTCCACGGGGCAGGCTTCTTCCTCTAGTATCCAGCGGAGATTCCACATTGGCTATACCAGAGCTGCCCGTCTTATTGATACGATGGAGGAACTTCACATCGTAGGGCCGAATATGGGCAGTAAGCCGCGGGAAATCCTCATGACAACTGAGCAGGCGAAAGAGGCGGCTGCGAGCCTGCAGTAAATAATGTAAGAAAACGTAAGGAATGAATGGTAACACATGATTTTTTATGGTAAATTTTCCCAGCGGATTGTTCGTGGTGCCGTATTATCCGGTATTATGACGGGGGTTTTATCGGCCTCGTTGGCCAGTGCGGCAAGCATCCCCGCTGATTCGCCCAATATCCAATATTTTGGCCGCTGGGATAAGCAGGTGAATCGTTTGGTCACCGGACAGGGCGCTGTCTATATCAAGGCGAATTTCACGGGAACCAGTATTCTGGCTGATCTTGGCGGCAGCCAGGAGGTCTGGTGGCGGGTCAGTGTCGACAATGGGCCTTTTCGCCGCTTTAAGGCGGAGGGGGAAAAAACCGTCTTAGCGCAAAATCTAACCAAGGGGGCGCATAAGATTTTATTGGTGCGTTCTACGGAAGGTGAGGCGGGGCTTAGTACTTTTGGCGGTTTTACGCTGGACAAAAAGGCTAAGCTGCTAACTCCCGATGTTTTAAAGTCCCGGCGGCTGGAGTTCGTTGGGGATTCCATTACTGCAGGGGCGTTTAACGACCGCTGGCAGCCCGGGAAATATCATGATAAAGAAGATAACAACCAGGCCTATGGACCAATCCTTTCGCGTATGCTCGGGGCAGATTACAGCATCCTGGCGCGTTCGGGCGAAGGTGTTGTCATCAATTATCGTGAAAAGAACCCGAAAACAGAGCTTCATACAGCGGGCCGTTATGTCCGGACGTTCTGTGAGACGAAAGATCCTGAGGCGTATAATCCCCTTTGGGATAGTAGGAAATTTCCTGTTGATGCTATTGTCGTTTCGATTGGCACGAATGATTTTTCCTTGAATCATGAGCCGCCGGGACGCTATTATTTTGAGGCTGGCTATCGGACTCTGCTGCAGGAGATACAGAGTATGAATCCCGGGAAGCCAATCATCTGTGTTGCACCGATTCCTTCTATCATCAGCACGAAATGTGCAAAATGGGAGGCCAATGCGGTGCGTGAGCTCAAAGCGGCCGGGGAGAAAGAGCTTTATTTCATCCCTGTAAACGATAAAGAGCCGTTGCTTTCTTCTGATGATTTTGCTGGCGATGATACACATCCGATAGACAAAGGTCATCAAAAGATTGCCGAATTCTTAAAAGATAAGGTAGCCTCCATCCTTGGATGGAAATAAAACGTTTCACAAGTGATTGAATTTGTGCTAAAATATTTAGCTAGATATTGTTAAAATACAACAGTGAAAAATCACTGCTGAAAATACCTATATGGGGGTAGATTTTTTTGAAGTACATGAGTGGTAATGAACTGCGCGAAGCTTATCTGCAGTTCTTTTC
>CALYVJ010000188.1 GCA_945494195.1 uncultured Selenomonas sp.
AAAGAGTAATCGTATTGATAAAGTGGGGGAGTGAGGCTCCCCCTATATATAAAGGAGAGATTCAGCAATGAGAATGTACGATCTTATCACCAAGAAAAAACATGGCGAAGTTTTGACGGATGAGGAAATCCAGTTCATGATTACTGGCTATGTTAACGGTGATATTCCGGATTATCAGATGTCGGCGATGACGATGGCAATTTGGTTCAACGGTATGAACGATCATGAGATTACGGAACTGACGAAAGTCATGGCAAAATCCGGCGATATGATTGATCTTTCCGCTATCGAAGGCAAGAAAGTCGATAAGCATTCTACGGGGGGCGTCGGCGACAAAACGACGCTCATCGTGGCCCCGATTGTCGCAGCTTGTGGCGGCAAGGTTGCCAAGATGTCCGGCCGTGGCCTTGGACATACGGGCGGCACGGTAGATAAACTCGAAGCAATTCCGGGCTATCGTACGGTTCTTGACCGCAAAGAATTCTTCGATACGGTCAACAAATGCGGTGTCAGCGTTATCGGCCAGTCCGGCAACTTGGCTCCGGCTGATAAAAAGCTCTATGCACTGCGCGACGTTACAGCTACGGTCGACAGCATTCCTTTGATTGCGTCCTCCATCATGAGCAAAAAGCTGGCAGCTGGCAGTGATTGCATCCTGTTGGATGTCAAAACGGGCAGTGGTGCATTCATGAAGACTCTGGATGATTCCATTAAACTGGCTCAGACGATGGTCGCTATTGGTGAGGGGGCAGGCCGCCGCACGGTAGCATTGATTACGGATATGGATACGCCGCTGGGCTTTGGTATTGGCAACAGCTTGGAAGTAATGGAATCCATGGACGTCCTCAAAGGTCATGGACCGGAAGACCTTACGGAGGTTTCCCTGCAGTTGGCTTCGAATATGCTCTATCTCGTCGGGAAAGGAACGCCGGAAGAATGCCGTGCTATGGCAGAAAAATCCATCGAGGATGGTTCGGCGTTTGAAACTTTCTGCACGATGGTCAAGGCACAGGGGGGCGACGATGCAGTCCTCCGGGATTACACAAAATTTGCCCAGGCACCGTTCAAACTTGACGTTCTTGCGGAACGCGATGGCTTCATCACGAAGATGAATGCGGAAGAAATCGGTGAAACGTCGGTGGTTCTGGGGGCTGGCCGCGAAACGAAAGAGAGCGATATCGACTTCTCTGCCGGCCTTGTCCTGCACAAGAAATTTGGCGATGTGGTCAAGAAGGGCGACAGCCTGGTTACGCTCTATACCTCTAAAGAAGAATCCCTTAAGAATGCAGAGCGCATGTATCGCGAGGCTGTCACCATCGGTGACGAACAGCCGGAAAAAGAACCGCTGGTTTACGCCCGGGTGGAAAAAGACAAAGTCGAGAAATATTGATTGAAGCAAGGGGAGGGTTATATGATGGAGGACAAAGAACTTATTGAAGTAGCTAAGAAATACCGCGAGTTTTCTTACAGCCCGTATTCGAAGTTCAAAGTTGGCGCAGCTGTGCTGACGAAAAAGGGAAATGTATATGGTGGCTGCAATATCGAAAATTCCAGCTATCCGCTGACGAATTGTGCCGAGCGTACGGCTATTTTCAAAGCCGTGTCGGAGGGGGAGCAGGAGTTTGAAGCCATTGCGCTGATTGCGGATACGGAGGGGCCATGCTCTCCCTGTGGTGCCTGCCGTCAGGTTATGGGCGAATTCCATATCAACAAGATTATCATGGCAAACCTCAAGGGCGACGTAAAAGTTGCTACGCTGGAGGAGATTCTGCCATTTGCCTTCACGGATAAAGACCTTTAAGACTCAGTAAATGTTGACAATAATATGTATTTTGTGAGAAAATAGGACACGTGTCCTTAATTCTCACAGAGTACAAAGGAGAGAAAATCATGTACTTTATTATCAATGTTCTAGGCGTTTTGGTATTTTTGGCAATTGGTGTTCTCTTGTCCAAAAAACGCAAGGAAATTCAGTGGCGTAGTGTAGGAGCTCTGCTTCTGCTTAACTTGTTTATGGCTTGGTTCCTCACGTCCTTTTCGATTGGCCGTGAGATTATCGTGGCTGCTGCCGCTGGCTTCAGCTGGCTTATCAGTGTTGCTTATGAAGGGATTGCGTTTGCATTCCCGGACTGGGTACATGTTCCGCAGATGAACTTCTTTACCGCAGCATTGCTGCCAATCCTGCTGGTTGTTCCGATGTTCGATATCCTTACTTACCTCGGGGTACTGCCGTTCATCATCAAATGGGTCGGCAAGGGGCTGGCATTCATTACCCGTGAGCCGAAATTTGAATCCTTCTTTGCTATTGAAATGATGTTCCTGGGCAATACGGAGGCTCTGGCTGTTTCCAGTCTTCAGCTCAAACGCATGAAGGCAGATCGTTGCCTGACGCTGGCTATGATGTCCATGAGCTGCATCACGGCTGCTATGGTTGGTATCTATACGCAGATGATGCCGGGCGAATTCATCATCACGGCGATTCCTTTGAATGTTATCAATGCACTCATCGTTACGAACCTGTTGCATCCGGTTAAGATCTCCGAGGAAGAAGATACGGTGGCAACGGTTACGGAAGGTGGCAAAGAGCGTGAGCCGTTCTTCTCCTTCCTCGGCAATTCTATCCTGGGTGCTGGTCGCCTGATCCTGATTATCTGCGCTAACGTCATCGCATTTGTCGCTTTGGCAAAACTCATTGATATGCTGCTGGTCCTCATTCATCCGGCAATTACCCTGGAGAACATCCTGGGATGCATCATGTTCCCGTTTGCTTGGCTCATGGGCCTCGATTCTGCTGAGGCTTTCCAGTTGGCACAGTACATGGGAACGAAACTCGTCACGAATGAGTTCGTTGTCATGCTGAATGTCCAGGATATCCTTGGACAGTTCAGCCGTCATATGCAAGGCGTTTTGACGGTATTCGTTACGTCCTTTGCAAACTTCTCTACGCTGGGTATGATTATCGGCTGCTTTAAGGGCATTGTCGATGATGAAAAGAACGAACTGATTTCCCGTAATGTTGGTTATATGCTGCTTTCGGGCATTCTGGTTTCGCTGCTTTCGGCTGGTATTGCTGGCCTGTTCGTCTGGTAAGTTTCAACAGGACTGGGATCATAATCATTCGATGCGGGAAAGCTCCGATGACTCAATTTCGAGTCGTCGGAGCTTTTTTTTATGGTGCGATAGGGGGGGAGGAGGAAAATAAAACGGCTTTGCCGAATAGATAGAATATCCCCTGTTGAGATGAGCGGGATATTATGGATAAAACAATAAGTACTAGAGATATACTGGGGGCGACAACATTGGATAGAAAACTTAAAGTTCTCATTACCGATGATTCGAAATTGCTGCGGAAAAAACTGCGTCAGGAGCTGGAGGCGCTGGATTGTGAAGTGCTGGAGGCAGAAAATGGCAAAGATGCTGTCATGCTGAATCTTCAAGAACCGATTGACTGCATATTCCTCGATATCGTTATGCCGGAAGTCGGCGGGATAGAGGCCTTGCAGGTTATCAAGGAAGTCAATCCGGACTTGCCGGTGATTATGTTGTCTTCCGCGGGAACGCCGCAGAAACTCATGACGACCTTGAAGATGGGAGCGATGGATTTTATTCAGAAACCATACTCCAGCGACCAGATTAAGAAGACCATCGAGTCGGTCCGAAAGAAGGTTGCTGGCGATGAAAAGTAAGTTTAGTGTTGTACAATGCCTGTTCAATGAAAAGCACTACAACCGGGAAGAAATACAATCCCTGTTGCAGCAGGGCGAAGCGGACGAAGGGGTGATCATGCACCGGTTGCCGGAGGTGACCCAGGTGGATGCCCGCCCAATCCGCACGGCGGTAAAATTGTCGGCTGCCGATGGCTATGATGATGAGCTGAACATCTACACCAAATATGTAGAGCTTTTCATTGAGAAGATGGAGGAGCTGGTGCACACGCTAAGTGTCGTGTCACAGGAGCCAGTTGTAACGGAGGAAGCGTCGCCCGCTTATGCTGTTTCGATTCGTGTGAGCGGGGATATCGATTTTGTCGGTGGCGTTATCGCCGCAGAACCGGTTTTTTTAGAAATGGTCCGCCGTTATAGTGGAGAAGAAATCGATCAGGTGGATGAGCTGGCTATTGATTGCTGCGAAGAGTTTCTCAATGTGGTTCTTGGCCTGTTCAGCATAGAGATGGCCAGAAGGGATTTGGATGTGGATTTATATCCACCGCGCTGGAAGCAGGATATTGTACCGCAGGGAAGCCGTCAATTACGCTTGCGTGTATATACTGCTTTTGGTTCCTTCCAAATCGTACTGGCCGTTGATGAGTTTTTTTGATATAATAGGAGCAGGGCAGCTGCTCCTGTTTTCTCTTTGGTTTTAAATTTTAAAAAAGTGTTGACATCTGATGAAATACCTCGTATAATAGATTCTGTTGTTGAGCGATATCAGCGACGTAAAAGTAAATAGCTTCTTTTGGTAGAGCATTGTGGAGAGTTGTCCGAGTGGTTGAAGGAGCACGCCTGGAAAGCGT
>CALYVJ010000189.1 GCA_945494195.1 uncultured Selenomonas sp.
GCACGTACAAAGGCCAGAAACAGATCACTCGTTATGAGATGGCTGTAATGGTTGCTCGTGCTATGGCTAACAACAACGGCGTAAATGTCACGGGTAACGACAAAGCCCTGCTGGACAAACTGGCAGCTGAGTTCGGCGATGAGCTCAACAACCTCGGTGTTCGCGTAAGCAACCTCGAGAAAAATGCTGACAAAGTAAAATGGAACGGCGAAGCTCGTTACACCTATACGAGCAAACGCACGGAGACTGTTGCTGGCAAGAAAAATAAGGTTAATGATGATGAGCTTCTGCTCCGTCTCGAGCCAAGTGCTGAAGTCAATAGCAACTGGCATGTAAAAGCTCGTATCGATGCTTCTACGGATTTAGCCCTTGATTCGGATACAAAAGGTCGTCCGGATCATGGTTCTACTCAGAATGCGAATGCAAAACTTAAACGCATCTGGGCTCAGGGCGACTATAAGAATTTCCAGGTTAAACTTGGTAAGTTCGGCGTTGCTACGAACTATGACAACTCCCTGATGCTCAACGACCAGGCTTCGGGTGCTGCCGTAACGTTTGGCAACAAACTCAAAGCTACGGTATTCGCTGGCCGCATTGACTTGGATGGTGATTCCACGCTGGATACGGCTCTGGGTGGTCTCGGTAATGGTGATGCTGCTGCTAACCTTCAGAGTGTTGCACTGTCCTACAAAGCTGGTAACCTTGCTGGTACGGCCGCTTACTACAATGCAACTTCTGATGAATTCAAAACTAACATCTATGCAAAGAGTGGCAAAGAAGATACCTTCGGCGCATGGGAGCTGGCTGGTTCCTATAAGTTCGGTAAAGATGTAGCCCTCGGCGGCGCTTACATCAAGAACGAGAAAGCTGACTACTACAACAAGGCTGGCATGGTACAGCTCGACTATAAAGGCGCTCAGAAAGCCAACAAAGGTACTTGGGGTGCTTATGTAGCTTATCGTCATATCGGCAAATACGCTGTTATCGATGCTAACCAGGATGATGCACAGCTCAACTCCAAGGGCTGGGCAGTCGGCGGCAACTACACGCTGTTCAAGAACACGGTTGCTAACGTGAAATACTTCAACGGTGAAGACCTGAACACGAAGAAAGACGTTTCCAAACTCTTCGGCCGTGTTGAGTTCTTCTTCTAATCGATTACCTTTCGATTGGTCAGACCTTCCTCGTTTTGAGGAAGGTCTTTTTCTTATTCTTATAGTTGACTTAGAAAACTATCTAATCAAAACATAAGGAAAGAATAATCGTCCGTTAATTGTAATTGACTTTGTCAAGTAATATAATTAAATCATCCCAAGGGACAGGGACGCGAAAGAGCGCTGAGGAAACATGGACACTCATGATGCTCCGCCGACCGGAACCGAAGGATAAAAACATTTTTTACTTTTCGTTTTTACGAAATGGAGGAGATTATCATGAAAAAGACTATTGTATCTGCACTGACCACGGCACTGGTTGTAGGTGCTGCTTCTACTACCTTTGCTGCTACGAACCCGTTCCAGGATGTACCGTCTGACCATTGGGCATACGATGCGGTAGCTCAGCTGGCTAACGATGGTGTCATCGAAGGCTATGGCGATGGCAACTTCAAAGGCGACAAACAGATTACCCGCTATGAGATGGCTCAGATGGTTGCCAAAGCCATGGCAAAACAGAATGTCAGCGGCAACGACAAGGCTCTCTTGGACAAATTGTCCGCAGAGTTCGCGGATGAGCTCAACAACTTGGGCGTTCGCGTAAGCAACCTCGAGAAAAATGCTGACAAAGTAAAATGGAACGGCGAGGCTCGTTATACCTACACGAGCCAGCGTGAAGAAAACGCTGCTGGTTCCAAAGACCGTGCGAACGACAACGAGCTGCTCTTCCGCCTCGAGCCGAGCGCTGAAGTTAACGACAACTGGCATGTAAATGCCCGCCTCGATGCTTCTACGGATCTCAAGAGCGACAACACGAAATCCGATGTCAGCCTGAAACGCATCTGGGCAGATGGCCAGTATGGCAACACCAACATCAAACTTGGTAAACTGCCGATGCAGCTCGACAAAGACCTGCTCTTCGATGATGAGATTTCCGGTGCATCCCTTAGCACGGGCAAAGACCTCAAACTCACGCTGCAGGCAGGCCGCTATGACCTGACGGGCAGCACGAACAACGCTGCGGTAAAAGCTGCTGGCGTTGATGCTGCTACGGGTGCTGATATCAATGATACGGCCAGCATGCAGAGCGTTGGCCTGCAGTATGGCAAGGACAAACTGTCCCTCGGTGCTGCTTACCACAACATCGAGAGCGACAACTTCAAGAACATGGCGAACTACCGCAATGGCGAGGCCAGCGATAAGGCTCAGATCTGGTCGGCTAATGCCCGCTATGCCTTTGATAAGAATGTAGCCCTCGCTGGTACTTATGCCGAAAACGCTAAGGCTGACAACTACAAGAAAGCTGGTTCCGTAGAGCTCGACTATAAAGGGGCACAGGATGCCAACAAGGGTACCTGGGGTGCTTATGCCGCATACCGTCACCTCGGCCAGAACGTAGCCTTTGACCCGTCTTATGATGGTGCATGGGCTGGTACGAAAGGCTGGGAAGTAGGCACGAACTACACCCTGGCTAAGAACACGGTAGCAACCCTCAAATACTTCAACGGTGAGAAAATTGGTGACGGCAAAGATGCTGAGAAACTCTTCGGCCGCGTTGAGTTCAAATTCTAAAAGAACTATCGGATTATTGATTCGAATCGAAAGCCTTCCCTTTCGGGGGAAGGCTTTTTGGTGTAATTGTTTAGAAAAACATGAAAAAATGCGAAAAATCACGAAAGAATTATGTGGAACCGTTGTCAAGAATCTCTATTTATGATATTATAAGAATCGTCCAAGGGAAAGATACCGGGGGACGAGGAAACAAGGATACTCGTGGGGAAATGAACCTGGTATACAATTCTTAGGGACGAGGGGTTATTTATTCTATATTTAGGGGGAGTTTCTATCATGAAAAAGACTCTGGTATCTGCATTGACGACTGCACTGGTAGTTGGTGCTGCAAGCACTACGTTCGCTGCTCAGAATCCGTTCACGGATGTTCCGGCAGACCACTGGGCATACGATGCCGTAGCTCAGCTGGCGAAAGACGGTGTGGTAACGGGTTACGGCGATGGCACGTACAAAGGGGACAAACAGATTACGCGCTATGAGATGGCAGTAATGGTTGCTCGTGCTATGGCAAATAGCAATGGGGCAAATGTTTCTGGCAACGACAAAGCACTGCTGGACAAACTGGCTGCTGAGTTCGGTGATGAGCTCAACAACCTCGGTGTTCGCGTAGCTAACCTTGAGAAAAATGCAGATAAAGTTGCATGGCATGGCACGGCAGAGTACACGTTCCAGCATTACATGACGGATGGCGATGCTGTTGATGCAAAAGACAGCCGCAACAACGTTCTGTTCCGTCTCGAGCCGACGGCTGAAGTCAACAACCACTGGCATGTAAAGGCTCGTCTCGATGCGGATACGGATTTGGATACGGATAAAGCAAATGATGCTGACCACGATAAAGTATCGCTCAAACGTATCTGGGCTGAAGGCAACTACGGCAGCATGACCTACAAAGTCGGTAAGTTCGCTGCTCCGGATGATGATACGATTACCGATACGCCGTTCTCCGGTGTTGAGGTCGGCTACAACCCGGCTGGCGATGGCGTAAGCGTTATCGGCGGTGCTGGCCGTCTGGCTCAGAATGTCATCAAATATGATCGGGACGATACGGCTAACTATCAGTATGTTGGTCTTGGCCTCAAGAAGAACAAACTCTGGGGTGCGGCACGCCTGCATCATTTGAATGCGAAAAACATGACGTCTGCTTATGGCTACGCTAACAAAGATACGGACGAAGCTAACATCTGGCTCGTAAAAGGCGGCTATGCATTCAGCAAAAATGTTGCCTTCAAGGGCTTCTATGCGCAGAACCACGATGCTGATGTACTGAACAAAGCTGGCAGTGCAGAGCTCGACTATAAAGGTGCACAGGCTGAGAACCAGGGCACTTATGGCCTCTGGGTTGCATATCGTCACCTCGGCCAGAACGCCTTCATCGCTAGCCCGTGGGATGTAATCAACCTCGATAAAGGCGGCGAAAAAGGCTGGGAAGTTGGCGGCAACTATGCTATGTTCAAGAACACGATTCTGACGCTCCGCTATGGTAAAGGTGAGACCATCCAGGGTGGCAAAGACGTCCAGAACCTCTTCGGTCGCGTAAACTTCCTGTTCTAATCGGAACGGAACTTTTGCGCATAAGCAAAAACACGTAAGAACAGGACGGATAGAATTTCTTTTGCGATGAAACGAAAGAAATTCTATCCGTTTTTTAATTGCTTAAAGGAACTTTAATGATTATTTGAGAACTATTATCGAGAAATTGCTTGCTTTTGCAAAATATTTATGACTCAAACTTCGCAGGTGCTGAGCACCCGTAAAG
>CALYVJ010000190.1 GCA_945494195.1 uncultured Selenomonas sp.
TCTGGGGGGGGGCCCGGGGCCTATGAACCATGGCTTTAATCTTACGGGGAAATTTTCCGCGGGAATCTAATCCGCTGACGTATGATAATGTGAATTGACAACATCCCGTTGGCATACTATAATGTAACGCAAGAAGACACGCAATGGAGCGGTAATGCTCATTGCGTGTCTGTTTTTTTATATTTTGGGAGGTTTTATTATGCGCAGTTTTCCGACTTTTGCTGAACTTGAGGTTAAACGAAATGAAATCAACAACCGCTTTCATCGTGAGACGAAGCCGCTGCTTATCGAACGGTTTCAGGAATTTGGCTTTGTACCGGTCAATTCTAATACCAAGGAGTACATGGTACTGACGGAAGCCAGTACGGGCAATCATTATTTGTTGAATATTACCAAGTATGAAATCCGGGTGGAGTTTGAGCATGTATCTCGCCATGAAATGGTAAAAATCTGTGAAATCAGTAATCTGGCCTTATCGGCGCATACAATCATGAATATCATTATTCAGGCGATTGACTGCTGGCTGCAGTATGGTGTTGTCATGGATTATGTAAAGGTTCAGCACCTAGGTGTAGATGGCTGATTGTCAGTGCTGGAGGGCTCGGTTCAAAATTGGCAGCAAAAGCAGGGCGACGATGGTGTTGATGATTCCTTCGAGGAAAAGACCTGGGGCAGATGCGAGGCCGGCACTGAGGCTGTTATAGAGCAAGACGCCAAAGATGGTGTAACCAACGGCCATCCAAAGGGAAGCAAGAAAAAAGGCAGCGGCGGTGCGCAGGAGACTTACGGCACCGCCGTTAAATTTCCAGGTAAGCCAGGCCATGACGAATTTGATTAAGAGTGTTGGCAGGATCCAGAGCGGAAATCCGCCAAGCAAATCGGAGAGTGCTGAACCGAGGCAGGCAGCGAGGAATGCTGGGCGGTGGGGAAGAAATAGTACCAACAGAAAGATGGTGGCATCACCAAGATGTGCGTAGCCCAGCGGAATAGGAATGCGTGGGACAAAAGTGGTCAGGAAAACGAGTGTGGTCATAACCGCGGCAAGGCACATTGTCTGTGTTGTCCATTTTGTCTGGTGGGAAAAGTCTTTTGGTGTAGAAATGATATTGGTATTCACAATAAATCCTTCTTTCTTGAAAAAATAACAACTTTATTGTATACTTTTACTGACCATAAAGAAATATTCAAATTTAGAAAGATTTTAAGGTCAGAGAGAAAGGAAGATGGCTGATGCTGACCTATCCATTGGAGCAGGCTGGGGGTATGCCCTTGTATGAATATCTGTATGATTGCATTCGCAGGGATATTTTGTCAGGACGCTTGCGGGCAGGGGAAAAGCTGCCATCAAAACGTGGTTTGGCTGCGCATTTAGGAATCAGTACCATAACGGTGGAGGGGGCATATGGCCAGTTGATGGCAGAAGGATATTGCCAGTCAGCTCCGCGGCGAGGTTTTTTTGTATCTGCGGTGCAGAATCCGGGGATAGAAAAGGCACAACTCTTGCCGGAAGCCAAGGAAGAAATCCAAAAAGTAAAGCCGGAATGGTTGGCTGACTTTGCAACGAACAGCATTTCGCCAGAACTTTTCCCCTTTGCTACGTGGACCAGGCTGCTGCGGCGTGTGGTGGCAGAGGATGCTGAATCATTATTAGTGCGGTCGCCAGGCTTTGGGGTCTTACCCTTGCGGCAGGCCATTGCCGAACATCTGCGAAGCTTTCGGGGACTGAGTGTATCGGCGGAACAGATTGTCATCGGTGCTGGTACGGAGTATCTCTACAATCTTTTGGTGCAATTCCTGGGCCGTGATAAGCGATTCTGCGTAGAAAATCCCGGCTATGAACGCGTTCGGAAAATCTATGACGCCTGCGGGGCGGATTTTGTATTGGCGGATATGGATGCTCAAGGGGTTCGCCTCGAGGAACTCGAACGGCTGCAAGCCCAGATTCTTCATATCAGTCCGTCTCATCACTTCCCTACTGGAATCATTATGCCGGTAAGCCGGCGCTATGAGCTCTTGGGGTGGGCGGCTGCGCGGCCAGAACGCTATATCATTGAGGACGATTACGATAGTGAGTTCCGGCTCACCGGGCGGCCAATCCCCACGGTGATGGGGATAGATGTCAGTGATCGGGTCATCTATATGAATACCTTCTCGAAGAGCCTTACCCCGACGATTCGCATCAGTTATATGGTCCTGCCAGAGGAAATCGTAAAACCCTTCAAGGAAAAACTTGGGTTCTATAGTTGTACAGTATCGAATTTCGAGCAGTATACCCTGGCTAAGTTTATTAGTGAGGGATATTTTGAAAAACACATCAATCGTATGCGGGCCTATTACCGCCGGAAGCGGGAGCATTTGCTATCGTTGCTTAAATCCTCGCCAGCAGCAGGGAAGATGAAAGTCATTGAACACGGATCGGGGCTGCATTTTCTGTTGCGGTTTGATCCGTCAATTCCGGATGACGTGTTGCAAAAAAAATTTATGGCTGAAAAAATATACATGAAGCCCTTAGTGGATTATTACGAAGGGGCACCGCTTCACTGCCGTCATACTTTTATCTTGAACTATTCCGGCGTTTGTGATGAAAAACTTGAAGAGGCTGTGGCCTCTATCAGCCGCGTGCTGATGCACTAAAAAACCTCTGCACACAAAACTGTGTGCAGAGGTTTTTGCTTTAGGATTCAACGCGGGGAGCGAGGATTTCCGCTGTCGTTTCTGCAGGGGTGTCATACATGTTTTCCAGCTGGGCTACCGCCAGTGTGCTGACAACATCTCCCGTCACGTTGAGGGCTGTGTGAATCATGTCGATAGGGCGGAAGATGCCGACAATCATGCCCATGATGGTGGCGGGAAGGCCCATGGTGTTCAGCAGCATGACCGCCAAAACGATGCCGCTGGCCGGGATGCCCGGTGTACCGATGGAAATCAGCGTGGTGATGAAGATAAACATGGCTTGTTGGCCAAGTGTCAGGTCCATGCCGTAGATCTGGGCTACAAAGATGATGGTAACGGCATAATAGACGGCAATGCCGTTCATATTGATGGTGGCGCCAAGGGGCAGGGAAAAAGATGCCAGTTCATTTTTGACATGGAAGTCCTCTTCAGTGACTTTAAGGCTCACCGGCAGTGTTCCCGAGCTGCTGGTGGTGCTGAAGGCAACGAGCCAGATGCTGACGATTTTGCGGAAAAAATCTGTCAGCGGATATTTGGCGATGATTTTGATGATGAAGAGATAAAGCAGAATGATGACGGAAATGGCACCGACATAATGGGTGAGGATAAACATGGCCAGCACGCTGAAGAGGGCTGTGCCGTATTCCCCCATGCTGCAGGCAGCCAGCGCAAAGACGCCTAGGGGAGTGGTTTTCATGACCAAATCCGTCAGTGTGAACATGATTTGCGTTCCCTCGTCGACGAATTTTTTTACAGTGCTGACTTTATCCCCAAGCATAGTCATGACGATACCGAGGAAGGCGGCGAAGAGGATGACTTGAATCAGATTGCCTTCGCTTAAAGCGTGCAAGGGATTGGCCGGAATCATGCTGAGAATCGTGTTGCCAACGGTCATGGGGGCTGCTTCTTTGATGGGCTCGCCAGTGGCGACAATCATATCGGCATCAAAACCCTTGCCGGGCTGCATCAAATTGGCCACAACAAGGCCAATGATTGTGGAAAGGATTGTCGTAATGACATAAAAGCCGAGAATCTTCGAGCCGATGCGCCGCAGCTTGCGGATATCGCCGATATTGGCGATGCCGCCGATGATGGACAGGAAAATCAGTGGTACGACAATCATCTGGATCAGCCGCAGGAAAATATCTCCTATGGGCTGTAAAAACAGAATATCCTTCTGGAAGATGATACCAAGAACAGTGCCGGCAATAAAGGTAATCAGTACTTGCGTGGCTAAATTCATTTTTTTCATAAAACCGTCTCCTACAAATAACTGTCCACAAGGTAAAGAGTTGTATTTACAATGTAGCGTTTTTATTAGGAGTATATACTACTATGAGTTATGTGTCAATTGGCTGGGAGAGTTGTGTAAGGGGAGGTGGTTGTTGGCTGGAGAATAGTTGTGCTGAAGAGACAAAAGCAGGAATTTTTATGGAGGTGGGCGAATTAGGCGATAGGCAATTTTGCCAAAAGCGTATGAGGGGAGTTTTAGGATGCTGGAAATAGCGGACAAGACCTTTAACAGAGGAAAGGCTAATAAGCTGTTACGGCTGCTGGCGGAGAAATATCCCAACAAGCAGGCTGTCTATGAGAAACTCGTGTATCTTCAATCGCGGATGTCTCTTCCTAAGGGCAGTGAACATTTTATGAGTGATTTGCATGGGGAATATGAATCATTTTTTCATATTTTGAATAATTGCTCGGGAATCATTCACGAGAAGGTAGATTATGTTTTTGGGGATCGGCTTACGTCGGAGGAGAAGGCGGAGTTCTGCACCTTGATTTATTATCCCAAGGAAAAATTGGAGCAG
>CALYVJ010000191.1 GCA_945494195.1 uncultured Selenomonas sp.
TCCCTGTGCCAGCAACTCCTGATAAACCACCACGGCATCGTCTAAGGCTGCTGGATAAGTATCCTTGGGTGCCAGGCGATAATCGACCATATACATCTCGCCTGCCTCTGCGAGAACGCCGTATTTTTCCGTCAGCTTGCGATGATTATCGCTCTGTCCCAGGACATAGCCGCCGCCATGCAGCTGCAGCAGAACCGTCTCACGATTCCCCGCAGGATTTACCAGTTTTTCCGTTTTAACCCCCTTGAGCAGGAATTTTTCATGCTGCCAGCCATCCGGCGCTATATAACCTGCTTTTTTGCCTGCAGGATGCTTGATTTTCTCCATTTCCGCCGCCACATAAGCCTGTTTTGCCGAATTATCGAGCTGCAAACCGTCAGCAGGCAATGACCAGGCCGGCGCTGCCCCGGCTACGGAAGCCAGCCAAAAACTTACACCAGCAAGCAAAGCCGCAAATTTTTGTTTCCCGTACATTGCATCTTCCCCCTCTTACAAGTTAGCGCCGATTTTATATGCCATATCGGCAAAGGACGACTTTTCCACCAGACTGCGGGCACCGCAGCCTGTCGCCCAAACCTGCCCGACATCCTGCCATTCCATGTAGCGCACCAACGTTTCATAATGATTGGCCAGTGCTTCCATCGTCCAATCGGCACTGTTATAGGCCGTAGCCATCATAATGGATTTCTTGCCATGCAGTTTCCCCGTACGGGAATAAAACCTATCCACGATTATCTTTAGCTGGGCCGACATGCCAAAGTAGTATAGCGGTGTGGTCAGCACGATAAGGTCAGCGGCCAGCATCTTGGGCATCAGCGTATTTTCGATGGCATCCTTGAACACGCAGGGACCATCCATGCCGCATTTGTCGCACCCCTGACAAGGATGCGTTTCCTCATGCGCCGCATCAAAGGTAAAGACTTCATGACCGGCGCTTTTCGCCCCTTCGGTGAACCTGTCTGCCAGATAAATCGAGGTGGACTCATTTTGCGGATGGGGGCTGCTGGTAATCACCACAATCTTCATGTTCTTTCCTCCCGAAATACTTCCCGGTACAAATTCTTTTGCTTCCTTACTGCTCTTTTCGCCAGTCAGAGCGCCCAGACCACAACCGGAAAGAAGCAAGGTCATGGCACCTGTGACGGCAAGCTGTATAGATTCCCGTCTGTTCATAAGGATTTCCTTTCCTCAATGCCGCTGCTTATTTGCCTGCATAATCAGCCAGGGACGGTGCAATCATCGCAGCCTTAAAGGAACGCACTTCATAATCGGCCATACCACCCGCGTAATACACATCGTCCCGCAGGATTTCTTCCACGGCTTCACGAGTTTCTGCGCCGGTAATCATAATCCCGGCCATTTCCTTGTCGGTATATGGCCCTACCAGCAGGAAATCGCCCTGCTCAAAATGCTTAGTAAACCAGGCAATATGCTGCTTGAAGAGCTCCTTGCCTGCCGGAATCTTGTCTGCCTTTAACACCTGATTGATGATAAACATATTTCTTCCCCCTTACAAATTCTTGCCCGTTTCATAGGCTTCCTGCATGGCTGCCGATTCACGAATAGCACCGGGGGCCAAAGCCGAAGTGCCGATGACGGCACCTGCATTGCGCACGCCCACCTGATTGAATTCCTTGAAACAACCCACATACATAGCAAAATCCGAGAGGATATTGTCCATGAACTTCTTATCCGGTACGCCACCCAGGGTAAGCAGATAAAAATCCTTGTCTTTCAGAATGGGCAGCAAGGGATAGGTACGGTCCAGAAACCGCTTCATGAGCCCAGTCCAGGTAAAGTAATAGAGCGGGGATGCCAGAACGATAACATCTGCAGCCTTTACCTTTTCGAGCACTTCGGCCATATTGTCCTTCTGCACGCAGGTGCCGCCATTATTGTGGCAGGCACGGCAACCAAAGCAGTCACCGAACGTCTTATCCCGCAGTTCTACTTTCTCCGTCTCGTGCCCAGCTTCCTGTGCGCCGCGGATAAATTCATCTGCGAGGATTCCCGTGTTGCCATTTTTTCTCATACTGCCATGAATAACTAAAACTTCATCGTCCTCTCTCCTTACACATACACATTATCACGAAAAGATTGATTCTTGCGAATTTTGGCAATATACTTTTGCCAGCCATTGCCTGTTTGCCAATTCATTATCCAAAGCGGCCTTCTTCCCCAGAAGAGCTTTCGCCGGGACATAGGGGAAGTCACTGCCATAGAGCAAATGACGTTCATCGGTAATCTTCAGCAACATATCCATAGCCTCCGGCATCGGGTCACCGGCCAAGTCGTAATAAAGCTGCTGCATGCGCGCTTCCATATCCACGGGCTTCATCATCTGCAGGCCTGCCAGCATGGCAAACATCGCTTTGGCCCGCTGTTTCATATAGGGCAGGAAAGAACCGCAATGCGGCACAACCAGTCGAACCTTGAGATAACGTTCCAGCATGCCACTGGCGAGCAGGTTGACGACGGACCTCGTGGTATCGGCAGGATATTCAAACAGGGCCATGACCTGTCCCGTCACCGTCCCTTTGCGCGGAAGTTCCCTTGCCGGGCTGGGATGCAGGATAACCAGCGCCTTACGGCGATTCAGTTTAGCAAAAATCGCTTTCCAACGTGCATCCCCCAGATAAATGCCCCCAGCATTGCTCGGAACCTTCACGCCCAAAGCCCCCAGCTTATCCATCGCATAGCTTATCTCTGCAATGCTGCCCTCACTGCTCGGAAACGGCAGGGCTGGCACAAAGCCAAATTTATCCGGATACTTGCGGCAAAGGGTGGCCGTTTCCTCATTGATTTCCCGCGCCACCTCACAGGACAGGTTTTCATCCTCGTTATAGATATGCGGTGTTGTCGGCTGCCATGACCGTCTTTTCCTGCATAATATCACCGAGCCCCCAAAGGGCAAAAGCCCCGCCGATACCTGCTTTTAGAAAATCACGCCGTTTCAAGGTATCCCTCCTAGGACCTACATGTCCGTACTTGAGTCTGTTTACCATCCTCTCATTTCCAGCTGTTCGATTGATGCAGGTTGGGCTATCTTTCCAGATACGTCCGTGTCAACCCACAGGAGATTGAATCGGCAATGAGGAGTATGGTCCGCCATTGCAATTCTATCTTCAAGGAGCGATGTACATGAACACAGTAGGGATTGATGTCTCAAAAGGCAGAAGCACCATTGCCGTAGTAAAGCCTTTTGATGAGACAGTAGCTAAACCTTTTGAGGTACGCCACACAAAAAGCGGTATGAACGACCTCGTAAATTATTTAAATACCTTAGACGGCGAATGCCGCGTTGTCTTGGAGCACACAGGCCGCTACTACGAACCAATGGTTCGCTGGCTTTCTGGTGCCGGTCTATTTGTTAGTGCTGTGAACCCCAAGTTAATCAAGAACTTCGAGAACAACTCCCTGCGCCGCGTCAAAACAGATAAAACTGATGCAAAGAAGATTGCACGCTACGCCCTTGATAAATGGCCTGAGCTGCGTCAATATACAGCTATGGATAAAATACGTACACAGCTCAAACTCATGAACCGTCAGATGAGCTTCTACCAGAAGCAGCAGACGGCCTACAAAAACAATTTAATAGCCTTAGTTGATGAAACCTATCCGGGAGCCAATAAATTCTTCACCAGCCCCAAGCGGCCAGATGGCAGCGAAAAGTGGATAGACTTCATCGAAAAATTTTGGCATGTGGATTGTGTTTGCAATATCAGCCTGTCTTCATCTACGGACAAGTACCAGAAGTGGTGCAAAAAGCACGGCTAAAATTTTCAGCCTGACAAACCTGTTGAAATATACAATGCCTCAAAAGAGTTGATTCCCATTCTAACCAAGGACGACATGACTAAGTTGTTTGTCCAACAGGCTGTAACACAGCTCAATGCCATTTCCAAAGCTGTAGAGGAACTTCGTCAGCAGATAGATAGCTTAGCTTCCCAACTGCCGGAATACCCTGTTGTGATGTCCATGTTCGGCGTAGGAACAACTCTTGGCCCACAGCTCATTGCCGAGATTGGCGATATGCATAAATTCACCAAGCGCAGCCAGCTGTCAGCCTTTGCAGGTGTAGATCCTGGAGTTAATGAATCTGGTGATTATGCCCAAAAGAGCGTTCATACCACCAAACATGGGTCTCCATATCTGAGGAAAACGTTATTCCTTATAATGAATGTACTGATCCAAAACCAACCAGAGGATGACCCGGTATACAGATTTATGGCGAAAAACGTGATGAGGGCAAGCCCTACTACGTCTATATGACCGCCGGAGCTAATAAGTTCCTGCGAATCTACTTGGGTAAAGTCAAGGAATACTTAAGCAACTTACCTTTAGAATAATAACGATTTCAGAAAATTCTTTACAGGTTGACGCATTGCGGCAGCCTTTTTGTTGTGCCATAAAATCACTTCATAGAAATTTGGTAAATTGCAAGTTGAAATTGAACAGAAATATAATCAAGAAACATTATCAA
>CALYVJ010000192.1 GCA_945494195.1 uncultured Selenomonas sp.
CATATCTGCCTTGGTATGAATGGCCGACAGCCCGAAAAATACCCCCCGGCAATCCGGATTGAGATGCGGCGTACGCTCACCCATCAGATACGGGAGATAGAAGAGCCGGCGGCTGCCGATTGGCACCTTGGCTACATCCTGATTGATAAGGTCGTAGGAGTCGACCCCCTTCAGGACAGCTTCATCTTTGTACTTCTCTGCCAGAGTATCCCGGAACCATTTGAGGGACAAACCAGCAGCCTGGGTGAC
This sequence comes from uncultured Selenomonas sp., assembly GCA_945494195.1. Lineage (GTDB taxonomy): Bacteria > Bacillota > Negativicutes > Selenomonadales > Selenomonadaceae > Selenomonas_A. Next base: position 250 of record CALYVJ010000192.1, read on the forward strand.
ACCCATAACATGCCAGCACCCAGGTACCGCACAGCAAAAGGTATGAACCCGGCCCTTCGGGTCAATGCGCGGCTCACTGGTATGGGCAAACACCACACCGCTAGTGCCGATTGTCGTAAAAGCACGGCCATCTTCCACAATGCCTGTCCCCACAGCAGCCGCCGCATTGTCTCCAGCACCACCTACTACTACGGTAGCCGTCGTCAAGCCAGTCTTTTCCGCAAATTCCTCCGATACATGGCCCGTCACCTCCGGCGACTCATAGACCTTCGGCAAGAGGGATTCATCAATCTCCAGCTTCTCTAAGATTTCCTTGGACCAGCAACGGTTTGGAACATCCAGAAGCTGCATGCCGCTGGCATCGGATACCTCTGTTGCATAATCGCCAGTCATGCGGAATCTCACATAATCTTTCGGCAGTAGAATATGACGGCAGGCCTTGTAATTTTCTGCTTCATGGTTGCGCACCCAGAGGATCTTGGATGCCGTAAATCCTGTCAAGGCCGGATTAGCCGTGATCTCAATCAGCCGTTTCGCCCCCACCCGGCGGGTAATCTCCTCGCACTCTTTGCCCGTACGCTGGTCACACCAGATAATAGCCGGACGAATGACTTCGTTAGCTTCATTCAGCATGACCAGGCCGTGCATTTGTCCGGAAAGACCAATGCCCTTGATTGCCTCAGCGGGTACACCAGACTCCTGAACCACTTTCTTTACGGTGCGCACCACTGCACTGTACCAATCCAAAGGCTCCTGTTCTGCCCAGCCATTCTGTGGCTGATACAGCGGATACTCCTGCGAGGCAGATTGTATCACCTGGCAGGTTTCGTCAAAAAGCACTGTCTTGGTGGCCGAAGTACCAATATCAATGCCAATCAGATAGTTCATTGCTTTTGCCCCCCATTTTTTTGCTTTCGTCGCCTTTGCTGCGTGCACATGCACGCTCAAGCTCGTAATCAATATAACACAAGATAAAATACGAGTCAATACGATTTTGTATTTTTCTAAAAATTTCATAAAGTTAGTGAGTAATAAAAAATAAGGGCTATAATAGGTATTTATTCATCCAAAACTTTTTATTGCGCGATAAATAAAAATAAAACAATTGACAACAGGATACCTCCGTGCTATCCTAGGAATCGTGATAAGCGTGCACATGAACGCACGCAAAAGTAATCTGTGTTAATATTTCATAAAGGAGCGTTTACCATGACCATGAGCAACATTCCAACTGTCAAATGCGGCATCCTCTCTGTCAGCCGCGACTGCTTTATCATTTCTCTTTCCGAAAACCGCCGTCACGCGATAGTGGAAAGCTATACCAAAAAATACGGTTCCCTTTACGAAGTAAAGAAAACCGTTGAAAATGAGACCGATATGCTCGAGGCTGTCCAAGAAGCCAAAGATGCTGGCTGCAATGCCTTGGTTGTGTTCCTCGGCAATTTTGGCCCGGAAACACCGGAGACGCTGATTGCCAAAGAATTTGATGGTCCCGTTATGTATGTATCTGCTGCTGAGGAAAGCAGCAAAGACCTCATCAACGGGCGCGGCGATGCTTACTGCGGCATGCTCAACTGTTCCTACAATTTAGGCATGCGTCACCTGAAAGCCTTCATTCCGGAATATCCCGTAGGCACGGCTGACGATATCGCCACGATGATTGCCGAGTTCCAGCCGGTTGCCCGCACCCTCATCGGCCTTTCCCATCTGAAAATTATCACCTTCGGCCCGCGCCCACAGGACTTCTTCGCTTGCAACGCGCCAATTCAGCCGCTCTATGACCTTGGGGTGGAGATCGAGGAAAATTCCGAGCTCGACCTGCTGGTTTCCTATCGTGCCCATAAAGACGATCCACGAATCACTGCCATCGTCGAAGAAATGGCCAAAGAACTTGGCCAGGAGGGCAATCCTTATCCAGAGATGCTGCCGCGCATGGCACAGTTTGAACTCACGCTGAAGGATTGGATGAAGGAACATAAAGGTGCCCGGGATTACGTTGCCTTCGCGGATAAATGCTGGCCGGCCTTCCCGAAGGAATTCGGCTTTGAACCATGCTATGTCAACAGCCGCATGGTTTCCCAAGGGATCCCGGTATCCTGTGAAGTCGATATTTACGGTGCCCTTAGCGAATACATCGGTCTCTGCGTCAGCGGTGACGCTGTAACGCTGCTCGACATCAACAACAGCGTACCAAAAGACCTCTACGAATCCGATATCAAGCCTTCGACCAGCTACAAACTCGAAGATACCTTCATGGGCTTCCACTGTGGCAACACGCCGCTCTGCAAACTCCGCAAAGGCGGCGTAAAATATCAGCTGATTCAGAATCGTCTGCTTGAAAATGGCGGCACGCCTGATTTCACCCGCGGTACCCTGGAAGGCGATATTGCTGCCAGCGACATCACTTTCTTCCGCCTCCAGAGCACCTCAGAGGGCAAGCTTCGTGCCTATGTTGCCGAAGGAGAAGTTCTGCCTACCCTGACCCATTCCTTCGGCGGTATCGGTGTCTTCGCCATCCCCGAGATGGGACGTTTCTATCGCCATGTGCTCATCAACAAACGTTATCCGCATCACGGTGCCGTTGCCTTCGGTCACTTTGGAAAATCCCTCTGGTCCGTCTTCCAGTACCTCGGCATTGGCGACATTGCCTTCAATCAGCCAAAAGGCATGCTCTATCCCGACGAAAATCCTTTTGCCTGATTTTCAAAAACTCCTTTACACCCAAAAAAGCAGCTGCGGACGCAGCTGCTTTTTTGGGGTTGGGAATAATATTAATTACAAGTTTATTATATTCACGATGAATCCCAATAACAATATTCCCGCTTGATCTTGAACAAACGTTACAGGAAAACACCCATATTTAAAACAATGCTACAATTTTTCAACCAGCAAGCACCATGAGCTTCTCTGGTGGCAGATACAGATAGAGTTTCGTTCCCGCCGCTATCCGCTGCTGCCATTCCCTTTTAGGCAGTTCACAGCGGATAGCCCTGCCGTCACTGCCAGCTTTCCGGACCATCACCAGCATCGAAAACGTATCTTCAATCACCTGGACAACATCAACGGGAATCGTATTTTCTCCCAGCTGATGGCGAAACGCCAAAAAATGCGCCCTTATCCCAACGTATTTTACGTTAGCCGGCACATCGGCTACCATCAGGTCAGCCTGCCAATCCTCAGCCCGGATGTGATGACCATCGAGGCGGCTGGCAGCGGAAACATTTTTGCAGCCGGTCAAAAGCGCAGCCGCCAATGTCTCGGGCTGCTGGAAAAGCGCTCTTTTCTCATGAACTTTCTCCATTTTCCCGTGATTGATAACCGCCACCTTATCAGCCAAACGATACACCTCGCCACGGTCATGGGAGACTAAGAGTGCCGTGCCTTCATAGGATTGCAGCACCTTGCCCAATTCCAATTCCAGCTGCCATTTCAAATAACTATCCAAAGCAGAAAAAGGCTCATCCAAGAGGAGCAATTCCGCATCTGACGCCAGAATCCTGGCAAAAGCTGCCCGCTGCTGCTGTCCTCCCGAAAGCTCAGCCGGATAGGCATCCGCCAAATCCAGCAAGGAAAAGCGCTCCAGATTCGCCTGCACCTTTTGTTGCTTTTCGGCATCGGTACCACTAGCCGCAAACCGGATATTTTCCCGAACCGTCATATTGGGAAACAACGCGTAATTTTGAAACAAATAACCTACGCGGCGCTTTTGCGGAGCCAGGTTGATTTTCTTCTCACTGTCAAACAGCACACGGCCGTTCCATACAATACAGCCGCTGTCTGGTGTCTCAATTCCCGCAATGCACTTCAAGGTTATGCTCTTGCCACACCCCGAAGCCCCCAGCAGGGCAAACACTTCATCCTTCACAGCAAAATCGGCATCTAGGGTAAAATTGCGGAGCTTCTTCTTTATCCGCACTATCAATTCCATAGACAGCCCCCCTTGCCACTACGGGCAATCCACCAATTCATCAACACAACAAAGAACAAGGAAAAGAATACAATCACCATGGCCCAGTCAAAAGCCAGTGCATAATCATTTGCCTGAACAGCGGCATATATCGCCGTACTCATAGTCTGAGTCTTCCCGGGGATATTGCCGGCAAACATAATGGTGGCACCAAACTCTCCCAAGGCCCGCGTAAAAGACAGCACCAAACCGGCCAAAATTCCCGAACGGGCATTG
>CALYVJ010000193.1 GCA_945494195.1 uncultured Selenomonas sp.
TCATGTAAGAGGGGGTGTGGAAGTGCTTTGCACTCTGCATCAACTTTATGTATAATAAAGAGTGGACTATTATGTGAACTAGCAGGAGGTGTTCTGCATGAAAATCATGTTTTCTGCCGGCGAAGTTTCCGGTGATGTACATGGAGAACAGCTGGCATCGTCTATCCTTAGGATGGACCCGTCCATTGAACTTATCGGTTTTGGCGGTGCGCGGATGGAAGAAGCTGGCGTACGGCTTTATGAGAATTTTGCCGATTATAATGTAATGGGCGTGTGGGAAGTGATTAAGAACCTGCGGCGCCTTCTGAATCTATTGGATGGATTGACGGATTTCATGAAGCAGGAAAAGCCAGATCTTTTGGTGCTGATTGACTATCCGGATTTTAACTGGCGGCTGGCCAAGCGGGCGAAAAAACTCGGTATCCCCGTGTTTTCGTATATCCCGCCGTCGGCTTGGGCTTGGCGCAAGGGCCGGGCGAAAGAGTGTACGAAGTGGGCCGACGAGTTTGTGGCTATCTTTCCGCACGAGCTTCCTGTATATGAAAAGGCCGGGGCCAATATTTCCTTTGTGGGCAATCCGCTGGTAGACAAGGTGAAGGCCGAACTGCCGCGCGAGCAGGCCAGGAAACACTTCGGCATCCCGGAAGATAAGACCGCGGTCCTGCTGATGCCTGGCAGCCGTAAACAGGAGATTGAATTATTGCTGCCTTCGATGCTGGCTGGCGCGAAAAAGCTTTTGGAACAAGCACCGGATACGATGCTTCTGCTGCCGGTGGCAGATGGAATCAATGAGGCGCGGATTCGCCAGCTGATAGCCGAAGCTGGCGTGCCGGTGAAGCTCACCCATGAGATGCGTTATTCGCTGATGGGGGCAGCGGATGCTGCCGTGGCGACTTCGGGAACGGTCATTATGGAAGCAGCCCTTATGGGCCTGCCCTGTGTGGTGCTCTACCGCTTGTCGCCGATTTCCTATGCAATTGGCAGATTGTTGGTTCATGTAGAGAACTTTAGCCTGCCGAACATTCTGCTCGGCGAGCAGTTTGAAAAGGAGCTGCTGCAGGACGCGGTGACTCCGGAGAATATTGCCGCGGAACTTTTGCGCTTGTATCCAGGCGAGGAGAGCCGGGACGTTGTGGTGACCAAGCTTGCTGCCGCCTGTGAAAAACTGGGGGCACCGGGAGCTTCGGCGCGGGTAGCGGAAAAAATCCTGACGGCTGCCCGTCGTCTTTCGGAAAGTAAAGGATTATCGGGGGAAGAACATGAAGAATTATAAGCGACTGCTTCAGTTTATGCGACCGTATCTGAAGCAGCTGTTCCTGGCTATTATTTGCATTATTGTAGCGGCCGGATGCAACCTGTACCTGCCTTGGATTATCAAGGACATGATTGATAAAGTGTTAGCGGATAAAGATATGATGATGCTCAACATGATTTGTGTCGGCATCGTGGTGGTTTTCTTTATCCGTGGCATATTCTTTTACGGACAGTCCTATCTGGTATCGTACATTGGCCAAAAGGTAATCATCGATGTCCGTGAGGTTATGTTCCGCAAATTCCAGCGCATGCCGATGGCGTATTTTGATAAGCATCAGACGGGTGAGACGATGAGTTACATCACCAATGATGTGGCGGCCATCCAGTCGGCGTTGGTGGACCAGCTCATTGAGATGGTCACGGAAGGTTCGATTCTTATCGGTTCGCTGGTTTTGATGGTTTACCTGGATTGGAAACTTTCCCTGCTGACTTTGGTGGTCATTCCTTTGGTGGGGCAGGCGATGAAAATCTTTGGCCGGAAAATCAAGCGCAATGGTACGGTTATCCAGGAGCGCATGGCTGATATCACTTCCTTGTTACAGGAGAGCATTTCGGCCATCCGGGTGGTGAAATCCTTCGTCCGGGAAAAATATGAGACTGACCGTTTTACCCATCAGAATCAGCTCAACTTCCAGGCGGCTATGAAAAATGTCCAGTTGACGAGCCTCCTCACACCGACTGTAGAATTTTTGGCGGCTATATCGGTCACCTTTATCGTGTGGTTTGGCGGCTATGAGGTTGTCAACGACGAAATGACTGCTGGTGCCCTGGTGGCGTTTTTGACGTATGCCGTCAATCTGGCCAACCCGGTCAAGCGCTTGTCCCGTGTATACGGCAACCTGCAGCGCGCCATGGCAGCAGTAGACCGTGTCTTTGCAGTCATTGATTTGGAAGAACCCATCAGCGATAAAGAAGGAGCAAAACCGTTGCCGGAGATTTCTGGTGCTGTTAAGCTCGATCACGTATCCTTTGAGTATAAGAAGGGGGTTCCGGCCCTGTCGGACGTCTCGCTGGATGCAAAGCCAGGGCAGATGATTGCCTTCGTCGGCCCCAGCGGCGCTGGCAAGTCGACGATTGCCAACCTGATTCCGCGCTTTTATGAGATTACGGATGGTTCCATCTCAATCGATGGAACGGATATCCGGGATGTCACGGTTTCGTCGCTGCGGGAACAGATTGGTATTGTTCCGCAGGAAACCCTGTTGTTCTCGACGACGGTAATGGAAAATATCCGTTATGGCCGTTTGGATGCTACGGATGAGGAGGTCATCGAGGCAGCCAAGGCGGCCAATGCCGATGAATTCATCCGCAACCTGCCCCAGGGCTATGAGACGAAAATCGGGGAGCGCGGGATGAACCTTTCGGGTGGGCAGCGTCAGCGCATGGCTATTGCCCGGGCAATCCTCAAGAATCCGCGTATCTTGATTCTTGACGAGGCCACGTCAGCTTTGGACACGGAAAGTGAGAAAATCGTTCAGGCTGCCCTAGACAAGCTTATGGTGGGGCGTACGTCCTTTGTCATTGCCCATCGTCTGTCAACGATTTTCAATGCCGACCAGATCTTTGTCATTGACAATGGTCATGTAAAAGAGCATGGTACACATGAAGAACTTTTGAAACTTGATGGCTTGTATAGCTATTTGTATAACATTCAGTTCAACAAGAAGAACGTGTAAGAAGGGAAAGATAGAGATATGCAGATACTCTATAATATCTTGGCGATTGTTGTCGCCATCATGATCATTCCCGTTTTCATGGTGCGATCGATTCGTGAAAAGGGATTTGTGATGCGAATCCGGCAGAGCCTCGGTTTCTTTCCCGAGCATGCTTTGGAAAAAGTGGCCAAGAAGCATTGCATTTGGGTACATGCAGCCTCTGTGGGGGAGATTGTGGCGACAAGCCCACTTATCAAGGAGTTCCGCAAGGAGTTTCCGACGAGCCCCATTCTGGTGTCAGTAGTAACGACCAGCGGCTACGAGATGGCAAATCGCATTATCAAGGATGCGGACGCCATCATTTATTTCCCGCTGGACTTGCCGTTTTTGGCCGGCCATGTGTTGCGCCGTATCCATCCGCGGGTATTCCTGCCGGTTGAGACGGAGCTTTGGCCGAATTTCTTGAAAACCGCTCGTCAGCTCCACATTCCTGTCATGATGGTCAACGGCCGCATCAGTGACCGGAGCGTCAAGCAGTATAAGCATCTCCATAGCTTGCTGACGGAAATGATCGGCACCGTGAAGAAGTTTGCGATGCAGTCCCAGATCGATGCGGACTACATCATGCGGCTCGGAGCGCCGCCGGAACTGGTTACAGTTACGGGCAATACGAAGTTTGACCAGACCTATACGGATGTCAGCACCGAAGAGAAAGCGCAGATTATCCGGGAAATGGGCCTTACGGATAATGAAGGGATTTTCCTGGCTGGTTCCACCCATCGTGGGGAAGAGGAGTATGTACTGAAGGCCTTTAAGGCAGTCCGGGAAAAACATCCTGGCGCCAAATTGGTAATCGCTCCGCGGGAATTGCTTCGTACCCAGACGGTCATCCACCTTTGCAAAAATGAAGGGTTTACGGTTACCACTCGGACGAAGCTTCAGCAGGAGAAATCCCATAACGAAGATATTGTCATTCTCGATACCATTGGTGAGCTTGGCAAAGTATACAGTGTTGGCGATGTGGTATACGTAGGCGGAAGCCTGATCCCCCATGGCGGGCATAATATTTTGGAGCCGGCAGCCCATGGCAAGGCCATCATCGTCGGCCACAATATGTTCAACTTCAAGGACACCCATGCCTTGTTCAAGAACCGCGATGCCTGCATCACGGTAAATAACGAGAATGAACTGGTGAAAGAAGTGGTACGCCTTTTTGATGATCCGGAGCACCGCGCCCGCATGGAGGCGGAAACTCTCGCCATTGTCAATGAAAACAAAGGGGCATCCCGGAAGTCAGCAGTCATTCTGCGGGAAATGCTGGAAGCTTATGAAAGTTGTCCGGAAAACCGTCAGCGGGCCCGGGCTAGGCAAAAAATCGATAATTTCCAGACGTATTTTATAGATTTAGTACACAGAAAGGAAGTCCATGGTTTCTTTATGAATAGAAGCAGGGGA
>CALYVJ010000194.1 GCA_945494195.1 uncultured Selenomonas sp.
GACGATCATATCATCCAGGACATCGTCTGCCTGCATCACTTCACAGGCCAGCTCCGCATCTCCCGCCAGCAGGGCTTCCATGGCCAGCTGCACCTCTGTGCAGGCCTTATCGCCCATCACCGCCACTTTTTCCTGTATGGTATCCAGCTCATGGATGTATTCCTTCCGCGTCTGTTCCATATCAGCCAAACCTCCCAGTGATATAATCTTCCGTCTTCCTGTCCTGGGGATTGGTAAAGATCGTATCCGTCACATCATGCTCGATGAGCTTCCCGTTCAGGAAAAATGCCGTATAGTCCGAAACGCGTGCCGCCTGCTGCATATTGTGGGTGACCATCACGATGGTATAGGCCTGCTTGAGTTCCTGGACCAGTTCTTCAATCTTCATGGTCGAGATGGGATCGAGCGCCGAGCAGGGCTCATCCATCAGCAGCACCTCCGGTTCGACGGCCAGTACGCGGGCAATGCAGAGACGCTGCTGCTGGCCACCGGACATCCCCATAGCCGGCGCCTGCAGGCGGTCCTTCACCTCATCCCAGAGGGCTGCCCGCCGCAGGCTGCGCTCCACGATCTCATCCAGCCGCTTCTTATCCTTCAGCCCGTGGACACGGCAGCCATAAATGACATTCTCGTAAATGGACAGCGGAAACGGATTGGGCCGCTGGAACACCATGCCCACGCGTTTGCGCAGGGTGACGAGATCCGTATCCTCCGCATAGATATTGACGGCATCAAGCTCGATCCTGCCATCAATACGAACGCCGCCGATCAGATCATTCATGCGGTTCAGCGTCCGCAGGAAGGTCGACTTGCCGCATCCCGATGGGCCGATCAAGGCCACGACACAGTTTTGGGGAATCTCCAGGGACACATCATACAGGGCCTGCTGCTCGCCATAATAGAGATTCAGATTGCTTGTCATCATTTTCATCTTGGAGCCTCCTCTGTTTTTCGGTTACCCCAAGCATAACAAAAGCGCAACCGTGAAATGTTGCGCTTTTGTTATATTCTTGTTAAAAATCATCAACACCGCGCGAAGCGGTAGCCTACGCCACGGACTGTCTCGATCCGCTCGGAAAGGCCCGGCCTTTCCCCCAGCTTCGCCCGCAGATGGCGGATATGGACATCGACGGTGCGGGTGTCGCCATAGTATTCATAGCCCCAGATCCGCTCCAGCAGCTCATCCCGGGAAAAAGCCCTGCCGGGGCTCGTCACCAGAAGTTTCAGCAATTCAAACTCCTTGGGCGTCAAGACGAGTTCTTCCCCCGCCAGCCAGGCCTGATAGGAGGAAAAGTCCAGCCGCAGGCAGTCGATCTGCAAGGTCTCCTCCTGCGGCCCCTCCTGACTAGAGCGGCGCAAGACCGCTTTCACACGCGCCATCAGCTCGCGGACGGAAAAGGGCTTGACCACATAGTCATCCGCCCCTAATTCCAGCCCCAAGACCTTGTCGATTTCCTCGGCCTTTGCCGTCAGCATGATGATGGGAATCCTGGCCGTCCTTTTATCAGCCTTCAGCCGCCTGCACACTTCCAGCCCGTCAAGCCCCGGCAGCATCAGATCCAGCAGAATGAGATCCATGCCCTCCGCCTTTGCCAACGCCTCCTGGCCATCCCCCGCCATCAATGCTTCATAGCCATGCTTTTGCAGCTGGAACGCCAGCAGCTCCCGTATGCTCTGTTCATCGTCTACTGCTAAAACCTTCATCGGCACCACCTCTTGGCATCATTTGCATTCAAACCGGTATTTCTGCTCTGCCTGGGGATATTTCGCATAATCCACCTCGCTCATGAACATGGCTAACGGCCGGCAGAATATGCCATAGTCCCCATAAAGCGCCTGATACACGCAGTACAGCTCCTCCGTTTCGGTATGGATCACCGGGCAGGCGATGATCTTGTAATCGTTGTGTTTGAAATGCTGCCATATCTCGCCCGCCTGCGGGATCGGCCGCCCATATTGTTTATCCATCGGTTTCCTCCATAATCTTTTTCAGCAATCCTTCCCGTTTTGCCTGATACTGTATATTATCTTCCACGGAGCGCTTCCGTGGCCCTTTCCAATGGCTTTTACTCGAGGCACGACGTGCCTTCTTGCCCAAAGCCATGGCTGCCACTCCATAATCCTGCGTGACCACCAAATCACCAGACCGGCAGCAATTGACCAGCGCAAAGTCCACCGCATCGGCTCCCGCGCCGATTATCTTTACCTCGCTATAAGCAGACTGCAGGATGTGATTGGTATCGCATAGCAAAACCACTGGCACCGAATATTTTGCCGCCACTTCTTCTGTTTCCTTGACCACCGGGCAGGCATCTGCATCGACAAATATTTTCATAGCGAAGCCCCTTGTCTTGGATTTGACAGGGCCAGCTTTTCTGCGGCGGTGGTGTTGCCGCCCCGCATAGCCAGCACCACCCCGCTGGCAATAAGGGCAAAACCTGGCGCAAAATAGCTGGTGATTGCTTCGCCAAGCAGGAAATGTCCCAGCAGCGTTCCCACCACCGGCTGGAAGAACATGAAAAGGCCGCCGATAGAGGCATCCATATAGGTAAGGCCCTTGCTCCAAAGGACAAAGCCGGCAGTCGTGGAAACCACTCCCACATAGAGCACCGAGCCCCCTATCTCCGGCCGGGCCAGTGCGGCAAGATCCGCTTCAGCAGCCAGCCACCAGAGGCCATAAGGACTCAGCGCCAAAAAGGCAATCAGCACACTGTAAAAAGTCAGGACAAACACCGAATAGCGGCTCAGCAGCTTGAGCAATATGGACATCAGAGCCCAGGTAACAGCGGCAATACTGAGGTAGAGCCCACCCAGCAGGCTGCCGCTGCGCATATTATCGGGATCAACCACGATGAGCAGTACCCCAACGGTGGCCAGAACCACCGACAACAAGCGGCTGAGATTAAACCGCTCATGGAGCAGCAGACAGCCAAAGACCACCATGAACGCCGGGGTAGCTGCTGTTATGACAGACCCCATTTGCGCAGAAGTCAGCATAGTGCCGGATTCCTGGGTGACAATCGACAAAGTGTTTCCCGTAAGGGCCGAAAGCAGGAGCAGTTTCCAGTCCTTGCGCTCGATCTTCCACGAGATTTTTTGCTGGTACATGAGAAATACCAAGGGGATAAGCGCCACGCCATACCGCATCCAGACCAAGGCCACAGGCGTAATAACCCCTGTCGTCAGCCGGACGGCGATGAACATGGCGCCCCAGATACTGCCCGCCAGTGACAACAGTACCGAACCGATAAGCAGATTACGCAATAGATTCCTCCTCCTTTGTTCTTCGATTATAACGCGTTGCTGGTATAAAGTAAATCCAGCCCACAAAAATAACCGGCAGGTTGACCAGTCAATTTGCCCCATCAACCTGCCGACTTACAGAGAACTGCCACGAGCAGATATCACATCACGCCGCCCCCGCACATCCACGTTAAAAGCCCGCGGAATCTTGCCGACGTCAGGCCAGCCCTTTGCACGCCTTCGGCGATAAAGGCGGCCGCCTTTTCCGTGGTATGCGTGCGCGAATCATAGAGGATGGCCGCCAACAATGGCACCCCTCCTCCTATCCGCTGCAGATTGCCGAGCCGGCAGCAAAAGTATCAAGATACATGGGCCAAACACCAGAGCTGTGGCACGCATCCAGGGAACAATGACACAGATTAAAATACGCTACGCCAAGATTTTTAAGCTCTTTAACGGTTTGACTGACACACGCCTCGCTGGCCCCTGCCAGATGAATGCCGCCAACCACACGAAGGACTTGCTTTCCCGTCCGCTCCTTGACAGCTGCCACCATATTCACAATTCCCCTATGGGAGCAGCCTACGACCATGCAGAGGCCATTTCCCTCCTCCAGCAGCAGGCAGATCTCATCGGTAAAGGAATCCGGTTTTTTCGCTGCCCCACGCACGAATTTTTCAGGGATATGCTCAAAGTCCATCGTTCGCGCAAAACCAGTGAAGAGGGTTGCATGATTGTCCAGCCTTATCATATCCCGGCATTCGCGCTGCTCGATACCCCAGGCAGCCAGGCCGCCCCGGTATGCCCGCAGTCAAAGAGGAACTTGCTCTCCGGGGTCTCGACGTAAAAGGAAAGGCCATGCTCTCCCTCCAGTTCCCAAGGCTTTTCCTCCCCCCAATCATCAATCAGGACCCTTAACGTGTATTTTGCTTCATATGCCATGACAAATACCTCCAATGGTAAATCAATATGTACACATCATAAAGCATACGCCCAAAGCTGTCCATAGGGCGGTTAGGAGAATCTGGGAACCTTCCAGTCTCCAAAGCCAAACCATCAAAAGGTTTTGAATCTTTTCCCGAAAGAAATTCTCCTGTATATACTTGTATTCCTGGTTCTGTAGTCCTGACAAAGAGCTTGGCTAGATTGCCTTCCGC
>CALYVJ010000195.1 GCA_945494195.1 uncultured Selenomonas sp.
GCCTGGGCACCACCGATTTTGTAGATTTTCTTGACACCGGCAGCTCGGGCAGCGATTAATACATAAGGATTGATTTTGCCGTTTTTCGGCGGTACCATCATGATGATTTCATGGACGCCAGCAACAACAGCTGGCACAGCATTCATGATGACCGATGACGGATAAGCGGCCGTTCCCCCAGGCACATAGATCCCCACCCGGTCAAGGGGTACAATGGATTGACCAAGAATCGATCCCTGTTCACGATAAGTCATCCAAGAATTCGGCTTCTGCTCCTGATGGTATCGGCGAACATTTTCTGCTGCTTTCATCAGGGATTCTACCACCTTCGGGTCAGCATCCCTTTCAGCTGCGGTAAATTCTTCTTCCGAAACCAAAAACTGCTCGGGAGTAAAGTTCACCCGATCGATTAACTTCGTATAATGGATTACAGCCTTATCGCCTTCTTTGCGAACATCCCCGACAATCCGGCGGACCAATTCGGCAGCACTCATATCCCGCCCAAATGTCTTGCGATTGGCTTCACGGATCTTCGGATTGAGTTCCACTTCATCAAAGGCAGCTTTCGTGAGCAGCCGCTCAACTTCGTATTCTCCCACTTCACTTGCTTTTACAATCTTCATTTTGCAGCAGCCTCGCTTTCTAAAATCCTGCGCAGATCCGAAATCATCGTATGGATACGATCAAACTTCATCTTGAAGCTGACGCGGTTGGCAATCAGACGAGCTGTGGCATCCTGGATAGATACGATTTCCTCAAGTCCGTTTTCCCTCAACGTCGTTCCGGTTTCCACGATATCGACGATGCTTTCTGAAAGTCCGACAATAGGGCCTAATTCAATCGAACCATTGAGTTTGATGTATTCCATCTGCATACCATGGCGATTAAAGAATTGTTCCGCGATATGGGGAAATTTGGTTGCCACCCGGGTGTGGTTATAATCGAGAAGCTTAGCACGTTTCTCCTCCTTGGGAACCGCCATCATCAAATGACAACGGCCAAAGCCAAGGTCTAGGAGCTCATAAACATCTTTACCGGATTCCAGCAAAACATCCTTGCCAATGACGCCGAGATCTGCTGCCCCATATTCTACATAGGTCGGTACATCGGCAGTCTTAGAAACGATAAATTTGATTTTCTTCTCTTCGTTGGTGATGATGAGTTTTCGCGATCTATCCGAAAGCCCTTCGGCTGTATAACCAATCTTTGCCAATAAATCTGCTGACAGGCCAAACAACTTGCCTTTAGGCAGAGCAATTGTCAGGTAATCCATAGAAGTTGACTGCATATATGACCTCCTGATTTCTACTCTTTATCTTGTTAAAGCATTAATATGTTTACAATACTAACATGTAAACATGTAAACGTCAAGCAAATGTGTTAATTTTTTTCATCCGCCTGCCGCAGTATTGTCAAAACAACGGACTCCCCTTGAGCGGGCGGCTGATGATGCCGGGAAATGATAGCTGCCTCTTCATAAAGTCCAATATCCCGAAGCATTGCGGCTCCAATTTCCGGGTGATGAAAATAGACATATATCGCATGACCAGGCCTATCCCAAAAGGAGGAAACCGTCGCACAAGCAATGCGCTTGGCAAGTCCCGGGGCATAATGGGTAGCAAGTACCGCAAATACCTTCCCCCAGATATCAAGGTCACCCTTCTTCCTGCCCACATCATGAAGCAGAGCACAACGCAAAAGCATTGACTGGTCCAAGGGGAAATCTGACGAGCCAACAAGCTGCAACGCTGTTCTGGCCACCCCTAGGGCATGATACTGATCAGCCGGATGCATTTGGTAAAACAAAGGTATGGCGGCTTCAGGAATTGACCGGTCAATATATTGACGGTCAGCTTCGCTGATATGCGCAGTGAGCGCGCGATAAAATTGCCGTATCCGCTGTATCATGAGAGATAAACCAATTCGGTATATCCTTTTGCCAGTTGCATTTGAGCCGCATCGGCTTTATCCAGCGGGGTCATGGCAAGTTCTACCGTTTTCCCCTCCTGGCGAAGAAGGCCCGCACGCTCGACAGCCTGGGCCTCCTTGCCCGCAGCATAGGAAAGGTAGATATCCCGTGCCCGTTTGGGCTTCTCGAGACCTTGACGCTCCAAGGCCAGCAAAATGCGTTCGATTCCCATGCCGAATCCCGTAGCCGGGCAGGCATTGCCAAAATCTGAAAGCAGATGATCATAGCGGCCGCCACCACAGAGCGGGAAACCGAGGCCAGGCGTGTAGGCTTCAAACACCATGCCGGTATAATAGCTAAAATCGCGGATAATTCCTAAGTCAAAGCGCACATACTGCTCAACCCCATAGGATTTCAACAAGCGGTAAATTTCCGACAGATTATCAAGGGCACGGCGGCTCTGTTCATTTAGCGCCAAATCATAAGCACTTTTGAGCATCGATTCGCCACCATTGAGCAATGGCAGTTTTTTCAAAACCCCTTTCGCATTGTCGGAAAGCCCCAATTGATCTACCAATGTTTCCAGTTCCACTAGATTGCGCTGCTCCATAGCCGCCTTGAGTTTATCCTTGGCTTCTGTGGGAAGCTGATATTGTTCCATGATGCCGTTGAGGAATTCCACTTGTCCCAAACAAATCTGGAACTCCTTTAACCCCGAACGCAACAACCCCTGAATGGCCAATGCGAGGATCTCCGCATCCGCAAAAGCACTGGTACTCCCCATGAGCTCGACCCCTGCCTGATGGAACTCACACTGGCGACCCATCTGGGTCTGTTCCTGCCGGAAAACACTGCTGATATAGGAAAGCTTCATCGGCAACGGATAATCCTTCAAACGGCTGTTCACCAACCGGGCAATCGGCGTAGTCATTTCATGGCGCAGTGCCAGCGTCCGGTTGTCTTTATCAAAGAGCTTGAACAGATGGTCTTGAAGATTAGAATTGCTCCCCAGTGTAAGATTGTCCAGATATTCAATGGTTGGGGTAACGACTTCCTCGTATCCCCATTCAGCAAAGAGTTCAGCCAGTTTTGTTTCAATAGCACGCTTATCTGCTGCCTCATTGGGCAGAAAATCACGAGTGCCATAAGGGATTTCCAAAACATTCTTATCGTTTTCCATCGGTTCTACGCTCCTTATCACTTATCTTCCTGTGCAATTACTCAGCTTCAGGCAGCCGATCCAAGACTGTTTTATAGCCATCGGCACCATAATTAAGGCACCGTTTGACACGGCTGATTGTCGCCGTACTAGCACCAGTCTGCTCGACGATCTCATCGTAAGTATGCCCCGCTTTGAGCATCCGTGCGACTTCCAATCGCTGTGACATTGATTTCAATTCGCTAATTGTGCAAATGTCTTCAAAAAACTGATAGCACTCATCGATATTATTCAGCGAAAGAACTGCCTGACAAAGCTGATCGTTCAGCTTGTCCTTCAGTTTGGGATTTACCATGATAATATCCTCCTGTTTTTCTTTCCGTCTTTATTCCTTTAGTTTGTGAAATTACCTGTCATTATAACATAGCCCTTCAAAAAAAGAAAGCCCTTTGCCATTCTAATTTTATGACAAAAGGCTAAATGTTCGTTAAAACTATGGATATTGTATCAATATATCTACTGTCACAAGACGGTCAGCCACCAATTGCAAACTTTATCGTAGTAGTCATGCCTGGCTTAACGGTAAAACTGAGCCCCGATGGCAAAGAAATCCGGACGGTGACACGGCTGTCACCATCATCCTGCTCAGCATTTTCACTCTTTGACGGATCAACAATATCCCGTACCGACCCCTGCAGTTTATGATTGTCGAGTTCGTAGGCGGCAAACTGTCCGAGACGAATATTTTTCGCTTGCTCTGGCGTTACCTTTGCCTCAATCCAGGCATTTTCTGGATCCATCAGATTGATGACAACCTGGTCCGCTTTTACTTCAGCCCCCTCGGCTACCTCATCGATGAGCATAACCGTGCCTGCCGTTGGCGCTAAGATATCCGTTGCCTGCTGCGCTTCCTTGGCATTTGCCAAAGCAGCCTCGGCAACCTGTACCTGCATTTCCGCCTGCTTGATGATATCCGGATTCTGCGGCACAGTGGATGCGGCCGGAGCCGGTGCCGGCACTGACGGAGCTGCAGGTACCACAGCTGCAGCCTGTGCTGCATTCAACTCTGCCTGGACACTTTGCATTTCCCGCCGGGAATAAGCATCAGGATTTGCCCGCATATTAGCGAGTTTAGCCCGCAGTCTTGCCACTTCGCGCTGCGCGCTGGCACTGTACGAAGGTGCGCTTGGTGCCTGTACTTGCGGTGTTGCCGACATCGTCATAGTAGCACCTTTTTTGAGCTGTTCCAGGCTCTGCTGGGCCAGTTTGACATTCTGCTCCAACTGCTGAATCTGTTCATCGGTGATGCTG
>CALYVJ010000196.1 GCA_945494195.1 uncultured Selenomonas sp.
CGACAAAACACTCTGGCGTGAAATCCGGCCAGTTCGTATCCGTAAACCAAAATTCAGCATAAGCCGACTGCCAGAGCAAGAAGTTCGACAACCGCTGATCGCCACTTGTGCGAATCACCAAGTCAACGGGCAGATTTCCCTTGGTATCCAAGGCCTCCTCAATCACAGAGGAATCAATATCCGCCACAGCCAGCTCCCCAGCATTTACCCGTCCAGCCACTGCCTGTACGGCACGAATCAATTCGTCCTGGCCGCCATAGTTTGCCGCCACATTGAATTTAACACCTGTGTTATCCTTCATAAGTTCTTCGGCATCGCGAATTTGTCTTTGCAATGATTCCGGCAATCCATCGATTCGCCCGATGAAATGAATCTTCACATTGTCTTCGTGCATCTCCTGAACTTCCTTCTTCAGATACTCTGAGAAGAGGTTCATCAGAAAATCCACTTCCGCATGCGGACGCTTCCAGTTCTCCGTCGAAAAGGCATAAACCGTAAGAGCATCGAGTTTTAAACCAATGGCAGTCTTTAAAATATTCTTGAGCGTCTTGACCCCAGCCGTATGGCCGACCGTGCGAATCATGCCCTGGCCCTTCGCCCAGCGTCCATTGCCATCCATAATGATTGCTACATGACGAGGAAGTTTCTCCCAGTCAATTTTGGCAAAAAGCGGCGAATCATGCTCCGGAATCTCAAAATTTCCACCCGACACCACCGATTTGCCAATGCTGCCTAAAATCTTCTTAATCATATCGAAATCCCTCGTTTACAGGATATTGTATGCTTCAATAATACAAGAACAAGCCCCTCTTCCGTCAAGCCGTAAGAGGGGCCTGTTCCCAAAGAAATCCTAAGATCCCTTCATGCGTCAAGGAGCCTCGATAGCAGATACCGGGCAGCCAGCAGCACAAGCGCCGCACTCTACGCATTTGTCGGCATCAATTTCATAATGCTCAGCACCTTCGCTGATTGCCTCAACTGGGCAAGTAGCAGCACAGGAACCGCAAGAAATGCAGTCATCATTGATTTTGTAAGCCATGTCAGAACACCTCCTTCTCGAGTTTCTTCTGCTTCGCAACCAGCGTAATCAGCAGAGTGCCGTCGGCGATTCTACGTTCGCGAACGACATAAAGACAGTTTCTATCTGTCTTGAAAAAATCACGCGAAGGGCGCGATATTTCCGTCTGAAACCCAATCCCTGCCGATTCCAGCAATGCTTTTGCTTCCTCCCAGGGACGGCCAACTACGTCATGAGCCATATCAGACTTCCATGACCTCTTTCTCCTTGGCTTCTTTCGTCGTATCCACCAGCTTGATATACTTATCTACCAGCTTCTGGACACTTTCCTGACCACGTTTGGACTCGTCCTCCGTGATTTCCTTAGCCTTTTCGAGTTTCTTCACCGCATCATTGCCGTCACGGCGAACATTGCGGATTGCCACTTTTGCCTCTTCCGCCTTTTTGTTGACCTGTTTTACGATTTCCTGGCGGCGCTCCTGGGTCAGAGCCGGAATAGCTAGGCGGATTGCCGTACCATCCGAGTTTGGGGAAAGTCCAAGTTCCGACTTCATAATGGCAACTTCAATCTCATGCAGCATGGATTTTTCATAAGGCTGAATCAAAATCATGCGCGGCTCTGGAACAGCAACTTTGGCAATCTGGTTAACCGGCGTCGGCGAACCATAATAATCAACCATTACCTTATCCAGCAAAGCTGGCGTAGCCCGTCCTGCACGCAGGGATCCGAACTCACGCTTCAGAACCTCAATGGATTTTTGCATGCGTTCCTCATGGGAAGCAAGGATGTCTTTAATCATTATACTTTACCTCCTACCGTCGTACCGATCTCCTCACCGAGAGCAGCCTTGACGATGTTTTTGTGATCATCGATATTGAATACTACCAAGGGAATCTTGTTATCCATACAAAGGCTCGTTGCCGTAGTATCCATGACCTGCAAGCCCTTGTTGAGGATTTCAATATACGTCAGCGTATCGAACTTCTTGGCATCCGGATTTTTATTCGGGTCCGAATCATAGATGCCATCCGTTCCCTTCTTAGCCATGAGAATAACATCGGCCTCCGTCTCAGCGGCGCGAAGTGCTGCCGTCGTATCCGTCGAGAAATACGGGTTGCCAGTGCCAGCACCAAAGATGACAACACGCCCCTTTTCCATATGACGGATAGCCTTGCGGCGGATGTAAGGTTCAGCAACCTGGCGCATTTCGATAGCCGTCTGTACGCGAGTGTCCACATCGAGCTTCTCCAGTGCATCCTGAAGAGCCAACGCATTCATAACCGTAGCCATCATACCCATGTAGTCCGCGGTAGCCCGCTCCATGCCCTTTGCCGACCCCGAAAGTCCACGCCAGATATTTCCGCCACCGACGACAACGGCAACATCAACGCCATGCTCACGAACTTTTTTGATCTGAGCAGCAATATCCTCGACAACGGCTGGGTTAATACCAAATCCCTGGTCACCAGCCAGCGACTCACCGCTAAGTTTAAGGACTACACGTTTATACTTTGCTGTTTCCAAAACTATTACCCTCCATCCAGGCATCACTGTACCCGATTCAAACTCATACTTAGTATATTATACCTTAAATTGCAGCGCGAAACAATGTTTCTGCTGCTATTTCCTCGTTTCATCGGCAAGGTTAGCGGATATACACATCAAAAAAGGTCCGTTAGCTCAAAATGAGCTAACGGACCCTCAGCCAGCAGCCTATTATTTTACAGCCGCTTGTGTGCGTTTTCCGTAGGAAAAACCTTATTTCATCTGTGCAGCAACTTCTGCAGCAAAGTTTTCTTCTTTCTTCTCGATACCTTCGCCGAGCTGGAAGCGCGTAAATGCCGTAACCTTGACATCGCCGAGAACATCAGCAACCGTCTTCTCGGAATCTTTAACGAAAATCTGCTCGTTGAGGCATACTTCTTTGTAGAACTTGTTGATACGGCCTTCTACCATTCGCTCGATGATGTTAGCCGGTTTGCCCTCTTCCTCAGCCTGTTTGCGGAGAACTTCCTTCTCATGCTCGAGGTCAGCAGCGTCAACGCCAGCACGGTCAATAGCCGTCGGAGCAGCAGCAGCAATCTGCATAGCAACATCTTTGCCCAAAGCTTCATCACCAGCCGTCATATCCACGAGGACACCGATTTTGCCGCCCATGTGGATGTAGGTAGCAACGCGGCCAGCAGACTCATAGCAAGCAAAACGGCGCAGGGAGATTTTCTCACCAATCGTTGCCGTAGCTTCCGTAATGAGGTCGGAAACTTTTTTGCCATCGATAACGCTGTCGTTAAGCGCATCGAGATCAGCCGGTTTCGTGTCAGCAATGTGCTTAGCGATTTTAGCCGTCAACTCTTTGAACTGGTCGTTGCCAGCAGCAAAGTCGGTTTCGCAGTTAATCTCAACAACGACACCAACTTTTGCATCGTCGCTGACGTAAGCAGCAACTGCACCCTCAGCAGCAACACGGCCAGCTTTTTTCTCAGCCTTAGCAATGCCTTTCTCGCGCAGGAAATCGATTGCTTTTTCCATGTCACCATCGACAGCCGTCAGTGCTTTTTTGCAGTCCATCATGCCTGCGCCCGTCTTTTCGCGCAGCTCTTTTACCAGTGCAGCAGTAATTGCCATTTACTTCTTCCTCCTAAAATGTTTTGGATTTTCATAATAAATAACGGGGTAAGGGATAATCATTCCCTTACCCTGTCATGACTTCTTGTGTGAGTACTATTACTCAGCAGCTTTCGTATCAGCTGCTTCGCCATCCTGACCCTGACGGCCTTCGAGGACAGCATCAGCCATACGGCCCGTCAGCAGTTTGACGGCACGGATAGCATCATCATTGCCCGGAATGACATAATCGATCTCGTCCGGATCGCAGTTCGTGTCAACGATGGCAACGATAGGAATGTTGAGTTTGCGTGCCTCAGCAACAGCAATGCGCTCTTTGCGCGGATCAACGATGAACAGTGCGCCCGGAAGCTTGTTCATTTCTTTGATACCACCGAGATACCTCTCGAGTTTCTCCATCTCATGACGGAGACCCTGAACCTCTTTCTTCGTGAGGACTTCGAACGTGCCATCAGCTTCCATAGCCTCGAGCTCTTTCAGGCGAGCAACGCGTTTCTGGATCGTCTGGAAGTTCGTCATCATACCACCGAGCCAACGCTCGTTGATGTAGAACATGTTAGCACGCAGAGCTTCTTCTTTGATAGCTTCCTGTGCCTGCTTCTTCGTACCAACGAAGAGGATGTTCTTACCTTCTTCCGCAACGCTGCGAAGGAATGCATAAGCCTCGTCAACTTTCTTGACGGTCTT
>CALYVJ010000197.1 GCA_945494195.1 uncultured Selenomonas sp.
TTAATTTGTAAA
The DNA here is from genome assembly GCA_945494195.1 of uncultured Selenomonas sp. Taxonomy (GTDB): domain Bacteria; phylum Bacillota; class Negativicutes; order Selenomonadales; family Selenomonadaceae; genus Selenomonas_A. Next base: position 13 of record CALYVJ010000197.1, read on the forward strand.
TGCAATCATCAAAACAAAGTTACATTAGTCTTCCGCCATTAAGCATGCTCATAACAAACGCATTGACCATCATTTCGGGGTCAGCACCTTTGGATATAATCATAGCCTTGGATTTGTCAATTCTCTGATATTCTGGGCTAGTCACAAGAGTTTTGTATTTCATTCCCGACATACTCCAACTATTTCCATCAAAATTAACTGTAATCCCGTCTTGACATCCATATAGTTCTGTAATTTCTTCATCTTCAACTTTAACAAAATAGGCGAAGTAATTAATAAAGCAATTCTTATGGTGGATTGGGCCGCGGGTTACGTATCATTTCACGTCAAGTGATTCGGTAAGCGCTGCCTATATCGTCCATCATGCCTCCAATGGCTTCAAGACCCATAACCCCGGCTACAATGGTGTTGGACTGTCTCTGGGTTACCGTCATGCATTCTAAAATAATTGACAAGTCAAATAGCTACGATTAGCGGATATGATGTTCTTTGCCCCAATTATCAACTTTTTGATAGAGGGGGGTGGGAACATCATATTTTTTGCCCAAAGCTACGATGCGGGAGACAAGTCCGGAGAATTCAGAGGATTTGCCGGCAAGAACGTCACGCTGCATGGAGGTGCGAAGACCAGGTTTAAAGGCATCAATCATTTTTAATCCGGTTTCTACCAAATCTTTTTCCCAGGTGATTCCCATTGCGTGACCGATGGCTACGACTTCTCGGATCAGACCTGCAAAGAAATCGCGCAGGGGGCCTTCGTGCTGGAAATCATCACTGACAGCATCGAAGTAGAGTCCGGCTGCACCCATAGGCGAGACAAAGGCGAATTTCTGCAGGGCATCCTGCTGGATATGTTCGGTAAAATGTGCATGGATGTCTGCGTCCTGCATGATATGTTCCAGTGCTTTGGCCTTAAGGGCTAATCGGGGGAGCTGCCCTGGACGGAAGCCGAAAAATACCCGAAGAATTTTTTCTGGCTGAACGATGATGCCAGGGCTTTCGATTTTTGCAAAGATATACATGCAGCCGTCGAGGCAGGTGAGACTAGGTAGAGCCTGCTGCATGACCTCTCCGGTACCGAATACATTTAGAATTGGGACGATGAGGGTATCCGCATTGGCGGTGCGGCGGGCCAGCGCAATGGCATCGTTGATGTTGTAATACTTCACGCAGACCAGCATGACGTCAGGGGTGTCGGTGTACTCCTCCATGGTGCAGGCTTTGGCCGGTTTTATAAGGATATCTCCACGGTGGTCTGTGCGGATGGTGAGCCCGTTTTGCTGGATAGCTGCCAGATGGTTCCCGCGGGCGATGAAGGTTACGTCCTGACCAATGTTGGCAAGATAAGCCCCCAAAGTACCTCCGGTTCCGCCAGTTCCGACGATTGCAAATTTCATGATAATCCCTCCTATTGTGTACTGTGTTTATATTGTAACAAATGGCCATAGCGGGGGCAAGGAATATATTTTAGGTGAAACGGGATCGATTTTCATTTTTTTCTCAGAGAAATTTTGATATAATCTAATGGATTGTATTACATAAAGGTGGTTTTTTTATGTTTCGTTTTTGTCAGCCCACATTGCGGCCGGTTGGCCGTCTGGGCTTGTTAGGGATTATGTTTGGCAGTTGGATGGTTTGGGAGAGCCTGATCCGCCTGCTGATAGGCCTGCGATTTTATTCTGAGTTATCTTGGAGTCCCCTGGATTTTATGCGTACCTTTTTGCTGGGACTCGTCTACGATGCTTCGGCAGGTGTTTTTTTCTGTTTGCCCGTGGCTCTTTTTTTCTTGTTGCCAGCCAAATATCTTTCAGCCAGTTGGGGAAAACGGCTGGGGAGGCTGCTGGTATTCCTGCTGAATGGTTTTATGGTTGGTTCCGGTGTGACCCTCTTTTTCTATTTTCAGGAATTTCATACTTGCTTCAACTTCATTGCTGTAGATTATCTGATTTATTCCAGCGAAATGCTCGGGACAATTCAAGAATCGTTCCCGCTGGGTATTATTGTGCCGGTGATGCTGGTCATAACGTTTGGGATAACTTGGCTGCAGCTTCATAGACGGGACTTTACTCCGCAACTGCGGGATTGGCGGCAGTTCGTTACAGCATCAGTGGTGATACTCTTGCTGCCTGTAATGGCTGTCGTATTGCCGCAATCGGCATGGCGTTTGCAGGTGGCAGCAGACAAAATCAATCAAGAGCTTGCGGGCAATGGCCCTTATGAATTCGTTCGTGCTTATTTCACCAACGAGCTTGACTACGATTCCTTTTATGCCAAGGAGGCCAATACGACGGCACTTTGCCAGCGGCTGCGCAGTGAAGTAAAGGGGAATAATGAGATCCTGCAAGGGGATGACGGGGTGACGCGCCGTGTCGAGAACCAGAATGAATTGACGGGTAGGAAGCCTAATGTCGTGCTGATAACAGTGGAGAGTTTCAGCGCCGATTATGCTGGGTTCCTTGGGTTTCCAAACAGTCTGACTCCGAATCTCGATGAAGTGGCCCAAAAGTCTCTGAGCTTTACCCGTCTCTATGCAACAGGGACGCGGACGGTCCGCGGCCTTGAGGCATTATCGCTATCGGTGCCGCCAACGCCGGGACAATCTATCGTTCGCCGTCAGGATAACAGCAACATGGAAGGGCTGGGGGATGCGTTTCGCCAGAATGGCTATCAGACCGACTTCATCTATGGCGGCTATGGTTATTTTGACAATATGAATGACTTTTTCGCGGGCAACGGTTATACCGTAAAGGATCGGAATGTTATCCCCGAAGAGGAAATCCACGATGAAACGGTTTGGGGCGTTCCCGATGAAATTCTCTTTGACCAAGTGGTAAAATCGTTGGATGAACATCAGGCAAAAGGGGAGCCTGCCTTCGAAATGGTGCTGACTACGTCAAATCATCGGCCCTTCAAGTTCCCAAAAGGCCGCATTGATGCACCCCAGGGAGTGCGGAGCAGTGTAGTGCGCTATACCGATTGGGCCATCAAGGACTTTTTGGACAAGGCGGCGAAAAAGCCATGGTTTGACAATACGGTATTTGTTATCGTGGCTGACCATCAGGCCCTAGCGGCTGGCAAGGCGGATTTGTCTGTCAACCGCTATCATATCCCGTGTTTGATTTACGCGCCGAAACTTATCAAGGCTGGGCAGTGCAATCGGTTGATGAGTCAGATTGATGTGGGGCCGACTTTGCTGGGGCTCCTGGGGATGTCGTACACCTCGCGGTTCTTTGGTCATGATGTGTTCAACGTACCTGAGTCAGCGGACCGGGCTTTCATCAGTACCTATCAACTGCTGGGGTTAGTAAAGGATGACCAGCTTACCATTCTGTCACCCAATCAAGGGGTGAAATCCTATCGTATTAACGATTGGTCCAAGGCGGATTACACGCCCATTCCCACCAGCGAGGAAATGCGTCTGCAGGCCGTTTCCTGGTATCAGGGAGCCAATATGATCTATCATGAGGGCTTGCTAAAAGCACCGCAGTAAAGACCATCACAAGAAGAGGCCGAAAAGGCCTCTTTTTACTATTCAAATTTGTTGTAAAATTAAGAATATCCATTGAAAACACAAGGGGGCATGGGGTATAATGTAGAAGTTAATAAAATTAGTTGGAAAGGGTGGTTTCATGCAGACCATTGCACTTATTGCACACGACAAGAAAAAAGAAGAAATGCTCGATTTTGTCAGTCATCATCAGGACCTCCTCAAGCAGTTCCATTTGATTGCTACCCGGACAACCGGAACGCTGATTAACGAAAACTATCAGCTGAATGTGGAAACCATGATGTCGGGCCCTTTAGGCGGCGATCAGCAGATTGGTGCCCGGGTGGCTATGGAACAGGTGGATTACGTCATTTTCCTGCGTGACCCGCTGACGTCCCAGCCCCACGAGCCAGATATCAATGCCCTGCTGCGCCTCTGCGATGTGCACAACATCCCCTTGGCAACCAACCGTAAGAGCGCCCATATCCTGCTCCAGTATGCGGATAAGAAACTCAACGCCTAAAAAATCTTGAATAAAAGGTCCATATCTCTTACAATGGAATTGATGGGGATTACCCGATATCACACCGAGCCCAAAGTGACCCAAGGAGGTAACGAGCAACATGGTACCATCATACGTGTGGCTGATTCTAGCAGTAGTGGCAACGCTTATCACTTACTGGGTAGAATACGGTCAAGACGAAGACTGAGAGATTGGACTTCGAAGAACGCAGCTGATTCGGCTGCGTTTTTTATTTTCCTTTTGACAAAAATTAGTACCTGGTATAAAATTAGTATCAGGT
>CALYVJ010000198.1 GCA_945494195.1 uncultured Selenomonas sp.
AGCACTTACTGCATAAAGGTTCGCCGGGTGTTCAACTTATTATTGCAATTCGGGCAAAATTATCAGCTAAAATTGTTCTTGACTGCCACCGCATGACTTATCATTTCCTTGGCATTGTCCAGCGATGCCGCCGTAACATCGACACCTGAAGCCATCCGAGCCACTTCGCTGACGCACTCCCGTTCAGACAGCTGACGCACCTGGGTAATCGTTGCTCCCGCTGCTGTCGATTTGGAAATATAAAGATGAATATCCGCCATACAAGCAATCTGAGGAAGATGGGTAATGCAAAGGACCTGTTTGAACCGTGCCACTAGGGCAATTCGCTCCGCAACCATTTGCGCAGTCCTGCCACCGATTCCCGTATCAATCTCATCAAATACCATACTGGGTACAGACGTGTCGCGCGATGCCGCTACGGTCTTAATGGCTAAAGCAATACGCGACAATTCACCACCAGAGGCAACCTTTTGCAAAGGCTTTTCTGCTTCGCCTGGATTAGCCGAAAAGTACATTGCCACCTCATCTGCACCATTTGACTGGAACCTCTCCGCTGGCGTGACAGCAATGCGAAACACTGCCTTTGGCATTCCCAATGCAGTGAGCTGTTTGCCAATCGAAGTGCCAAGTTCTCCGGCTGTCTGCACACGCAAATCGGTTACGGCCTTGGCTTTAACTGTTAATTCCTGTTTCAGCGACTCAATCTGTTTTTCCAGCTCCTGCATATCCTCATCATAATTTTCGATATCTTGCAGTTCCCGGCGAACTTTTTCCTGATGCGCCAAAATCTCTTCGATGGAAGCACCATACTTTTTGCGCAGTTTGTAGATGACATCCATACGTCGCTGGAGTTTGTCCAGCTTCTCCGAGCTGAAATCCATGCTCTCACCGTAATCACGGAGCTCATAAGCCGCTTCCTGTAGCGAAATTAACGCCTCTTCCACCATCTTCTGAGCATTGGCCATCGAATCATCGAACCGGCTCATATCCATGAGGTTTTTCTTGACTTTCGAAAGCGTCGCCAAGACATTGCCGCCCTCTTTTGTGCCATTTTCCAACAAATTATACGACTCTTCCACATAACCAGCAATTTTTTCCGCATGCGAAAGTTTCCGGATCTGTGCCTCGAGTTCCTCATCTTCCCGCTCTTTGAGGTGAGCTCCCTCGATTTCCTTATCCTGCCAACGAAGCATATCCAAGCGCTGCGCATATTCCCGGGAAGCCTGTTCTTTTTCCGCATACTGCTTGCAACAGCTGCGCCAGTTGTCATAAGACTCACGATAAGCCGACAATGCGTCAGCCAGCTCCGGTGCATAGCTATCCAATAAATCAAATTGGCTTTCTTCTTTTAAAAGTGCCAGATTTTCATTCTGCCCATGAACATCCACCAAAAAGTCCCCAATCTTCTTGAGCACCGCCAGCGTAACATGGCAGCCGTTTACCAGAACCATGCTGCGGCCGCCGCGTGTCACCTGCCGCGTAATGATAAGCATGCCCTCTGAATCATCAATGGCTTGGGAGGCAAGGTATTCATGAAGCACTGCCGATTCCGTTTCCAAAGAAAAAACTGCTTCCACCCGAAGCCACTCACACCCCGTGCGAATCGAATCCGAAGAAATCCGATTTCCGAGGATTGCCCCCAACGAATCGATCAATATAGATTTACCAGCACCAGTCTCACCGGTAAGGATGTTGAGGCCCGGACCAAACTCTATCTGTACATGTTCGAGCAAAGCAAAATTCCAAACGGTCAAAGTTTTCAGCATCGAAGAAGATCTCCTTTTATGTGCATCATTTCAAATAAGACTGCAAGCGATGCAGAATTTTTTCCGTAGCCTCTTTGGGCTTAATCACCATGATAATGTTGTCATCACCAGCAACCGTACCGATAACTTCGGTCCAATTCGCATGGTCTAATGCCGAAGCTACCGTATTGGCACCGCCCGGCAGTGTCTTGACAACAATGATATTCTCACTATAATCGCAAGCGGTGACCGTGTCAGCAAAAAGCCGGTGCATGCGTTCTTCTGTGAATAAAATTGCATTTTGCATCGGAGATGCATACCGATAACGTCCGTCGCCAGTCGGTACTTTGATGAGCATTAATTCTTTGATATCGCGAGAAACCGTTGCCTGCGTCACCTGAATACGGCGCTCCCGCAGGGCCTCAGCCAAATCCTCCTGCGTCTCTATGACTTGATTATCGATAATATTCTTGATTACGGCATGACGTACACTTTTCATCTGTCCACCTCTCCTTGTTTAACGATATAGCATCAGGCATCTTTCCAAAGCTTTGTCCGAAGGATCTGATAATAATCCTTGTCCTCAAACTTCACAATACCTGCCTGTACATTTGACTTCATAACGGTCACTTCATCTCCCGGCAGCAAGCGGAAACTCTCCTGTCCATCAAAGGTCACAATGATATCCTGATGAATTGCTGCAATCTGAATATGAACCACATCATCCTCACCAACTACCAGCGGCCGCATATTAAAGGTATGCGCACAAATCGGTGTAATCAGCAAAGCACGGATATTGGGATTCATAATCGGTCCACCTGCAGAAAGGGAGTACGCGGTAGATCCCGTTGGCGACGATACGATAACGCCATCAGCCTTGTAGTCCATCAAATGCGATTCATTGATGCTGAGTCCCAAATGAAGCATGCGGGCTACCCCGCCTTTAGTCACCACGACATCGTTGATGGCATGCCCCAGGAACCGTTCCTGCCCGCTTGATTTGACAAACCCCGCCAACAGCAAGCGATGTTCAATCTGGTAGTCCCCCTCCAGTATTTTCTGGAGCTTGACTTCCAGCTCACCCAGTTCGATATCCGCCATAAATCCGAGTGTGCCAATATTGACGCCGCAGACCGGCACCGATCTGGCACCATACCGGCGACATACCCCCAGCAAAGTCCCATCGCCCCCAAGGCTCAAGGCAATATCAGCCTCGCTCTGTTCAATATTCGGTACACCGTATTCTTCATACCCAAAGAAGCGCGATTCATCAGTCGGCATGATAAGCTTTACGTCCTTATCCCGATAGAAGGTCATAATACGACGCAGCACTTCCGGTGCCTGGGGTTTATCCACATTCGGAAAAATAGCGATAGTCAGCATCACAATTGCTCCTCATTTATCCAGCGCTCCATGCGCCTCAGCCACCACTGTTACCAGACGCTCCTCGGTCACAGTATCCTGCTGATTTTGATCCTTTGTCAACCGGATAAGATACTCTATATTTCCCTCCGGCCCTTTTACTGGGGAAAACGTAAGTGCCATCGCGACAAAGCCAAGTTCACGGGCAAAGGCCGTGACCCTCCGGATTACATTTTCATGCACCGCCGGATCACGTACCACGCCCTTCTTGCCGACAAATTCCCGGCCTGCCTCAAACTGTGGTTTGATAAGTGCCACCAGCTCTCCTTCCGCCGTAAGCAAAGAAAACGCCACCGGCAGAACTTTCGTCAGCGAAATAAACGCAACATCAATCGAAGCGAAATCCAGCAGTGTCCCGATATCTTCAGGCGTTACATTTCGGATATTGGTGCGTTCCATATTGACCACGCGCTCATCCGTACGCAATTTCCAGGCAAGCTGCCCATAACCGACATCGATAGCAAACACTTGAACGGCACCATTCTGCAACATGCAGTCTGTAAAACCGCCAGTGGACGCACCAATGTCTGCACAACGGCGTCCTATAAGCGCAACCCCAAATTCCTTCATGGCCTTCTCGAGCTTCAAGCCGCCACGGCTGACATAAGGAATGTCATTCCCCAGCAGGCGGATTTCCGCCTCAGGTTTTACCGTAGCACCGGCTTTATCCACTTTCTGATTATCGACCAGTACCTCACCAGCCATAATCATGCGCTTAGCCCGTTCGCGGCTGCCTGCTAACCCCTTTTCTACTAATAAAATATCTAATCGTTGTTTTGCCATTATTCCAATCGTTCCTTTACTGCTGCTGCCATCTGCTGCGGCGTAAGGCCACAAAGTTTCAACAGTTCCTCGGGTGTTCCTTGTTCAACGAACTTATCCGGAAGGCCCAGACGAAGAAGTTTCCCCTTATCCGAAAGTCCTGCATCCATCAAATACTCTGCTACCGCTGAACCAAAACCACCAACCAGTGAATTTTCTTCTACGGTAACCAGCAACCGGCGCGATGCCATCTGTTTGATGACCGCAGTATCCAAGGGTTTCACAAAGCGCAT
>CALYVJ010000199.1 GCA_945494195.1 uncultured Selenomonas sp.
CACGATGGCAACACCAGCCGTCAAACGGTAAAAGAACTCATCGCCAAACTTGACCAGTCTATTCCCGACTGCTATGACCACCTCGCTGCCGGCATGCGTCAAGGTGCCTTAGGACAGCTCTGGCCCGCAGCCCAAAGCCGGAAAGAAATGCGCGAAACCTATTACCGCTATATGGGCAACCACATCAAAGAAAAGAAATAAAAGCTCCATCTTACGACAGAGCTTCCATCATCCCCAGCAGTGGCAATAGCACCGACAGGGCAAAAAAGAAAACCAATCCTCCCACGATAAAAATCGCTGCCGGCTCTGCCAGCGATTGCAGCCGGGCCGATTCGTTTTCCGCAATCACCCCACAAAGCCCAGCACCTTTTTCCAACATGCCTTCCAGCTCACCAGACTTTTCCCCGGCCCTGACCATTTCCCCCAACACCTCGGGAAAGGTCTCACACCGGTGCCAGGCATCCCATAGCGACGTTCCGCGCTCCACCGCCGAACACGCCGACGAGACAACCGCCCGCAAATAGTGATTGTTCGTTGCCTCTGGCAACAGCTTCAACGCCTCATGCAGACATATTCCATTTGCCAGCAGCACCGAAAGCGTTCCCAGCAGCATCTGCCACTCCGCATAACAAAGGAGCCGCCCATACAGCGGAATCCTAAGCCGCCAAGCATCAAGGACACAGCGGATGACGGGCTGATGCCAGGCCGCCACCAACGCTAGTACCAACAGCCCCATACATAGTAAAACCACCATGCCATCCTGCTGGATTAGCGCCGAAAAATCCAATAAGAGCTTCGTCGGCAGTGGCAGCTCCGCTCGAAAATCCGATAGCATCGCAGCAAAGGTCGGCAAAATAAAAACGGTTATGCCCAGCAACGCCAGCAAAGTTGTCACCCCCAAAATAAGGGGATATAACAGCACCGACTTTAGCTTTTCCCGAGCCGCAAAGGATTTCTCCAGAAAATCTGCCAGCCGCAAGAACATGACATCCAGCGAACCAGCAGCTTCTCCTGCCTTGACCATACTGACGATACGGGGGGAAAACACCTTAGGGACCCCCTGCAGCGCCTCGTGTAGCGACTTTCCCTGTATTACATCTGTTAACAGCCTGTTGAGCATCTGCTGATAAGCTCCTCTGCCATCCGACTGACGCAACGCCTTCAAGGCCTCATGAACCGGCAAACCAGCCGAAAGCATCACCGCCAGCTGCCTGCAGAAAAGCACCACCTCCAGCCGAGACGGCTGAGACGAGATGGTCAAAAAAGACCTTTTGGAACTTGCTTCAGCGGGTGGCAAGCTTGCTGGCTCTAGCTCCCGCAAACTTGCCACCCATAATCCTTTTGCCCGAATCTGATGAGCCGCCTCTCTTAACGAGGCGGCTTTTATTTTACCTTTAAATAGTTCACCGCTTCGATTCCGCGCTTCATACGCATAAGATGCCATGCTGTCAGCCTCCTATCCGGCCCAGTCGGAAATCCGCACAAAAATCCCGCGCGATAAGTCCCGCCCGGCAAAGCTGCTCACAGGCTGCCTTTTCTGTCTGCATACCCTGCTCTTGATGACTCATCATCACCGACTCCAACTGGCTGTATTTGCCCTGACGAATCAGGCTCTGCACCGCTGAATTCGTCAGCAGTACCTCCGCCCTGCACACCCGGCCACCACGAATACAGGGCAACAACCGCTGGGCAAAGACGCCCACCAGCACCTCTGCCACCTGCGCGCGAATCGAATCCTGCTGGTCCAGCGGAAACATGCCCTCAATGCGCATGACCGCCTCCATCGCCGACAGCGTATGCAACGTCCCCAACACCAACGCCCCCGACGCCGCAGCCATCAGCGCCGTCTTCATGGTATCCTGATCGCGAATCTCCCCAACCAGAATGACATCTGGCATCTCCCGTAAAGCACTGCGAAGTGCCTGAGAAAAAGAAAAAAAATCGCGGCCCAATTCCCGCTGACTGATAAAACACCGCCTCGGCTCATAAATAAACTCCACCGGGTCTTCTAACGTGATGATATGATACGATTTCTCTTGATTAAGCGCCTCGATAAAAGCCGCCAGCGTTGTGGTCTTGCCTGAGCCTGTCCGCCCCGTCACCAGGATAAGCCCCTGGTCCAGTTTCTTCATCTTCTGCCATGCCCTCGGTGCCCCAATCTCCGCAAGACTCGGAATCCGCTCTGGCAACAAGCGGATGGCCAGCGCTGGAAAGCCCTGCCGGTAGTAGGCATTGACACGAAACCGCCGCCCCGCAAAAGTCCAGGACAAGTCAATATCCTTATCCTGAGCCAGCCGCTTTCGCTGCTCCTCATCCATAATCCCGGCGCAAAAACCAGCCATAAACTGCTTCGTAAGCGAGCAACCATCCATAGGCACTAAGACGCCATCACACCGCATATGGGGCCGTTGCCCCACCGTCAAATGAACATCCGACGCCTCTTTTCCGACAGCCTGACGAATCAATCCCTGCCAATCTATTCCCTCGCCCATATCATCACCTCGTATTCTCTAAAGACATTGTACATCTTTTACATACAAAGCCGAATGCCTGCCAAAAGCATTGCCCCCATTCTTAGCAAAGTACATCGCGCAACCACTACTTTCCTGCTAATATCAAAAAGCAAAAGAGTCAATTCTGGCACACGCCACCATTGACGCATCGCACATACCTTATCCCAGCCATAAATGAGGATAGCCACTACATTCAAAATGACTAAATACCAAGTTATTACATTATGTTCATAGATTTCCATTGTTATCCTCCTAGTCCTATTCAAAAGAAATTTACTCAACTGCCATAAAGTACCCTGCGAACCTCCGCCAAAGTAGTAACGCCCGCTTTTACTTTCTGCAAACCATCCTGCCAAAGGGATTCCATCCCCTGCGCGGCAGCAATACGTGAAAATTCCTGACGCTCGCATTGATGAAGCAACGCCTGACGCAGGCAATCATCCATAACTAACACCTCATGAAGGGCCATCCGTCCAGAATAACCGGTTCCGCCACAATGTTTGCATCCCTTACCATGCCATAGCACCAATCCTGGTTCATAATGATCCCCCAACAAAGCTGCTTCACAGGATCCTTCCTCCACCACATACGAACAGCGACACTCCGGACAAAGGCAGCGCACCAGCCGCTGAGCCACAATTCCCGACAAGGTTGCTGCCAACAGATACGGCTTAACCCCCATCTCCAACAGCCGGAAAATTACCGCCGTCGCATCCTCGGTGTGCAAAGTCGTCATAAGCAAATGCCCCGTCAACGCAATGCGAACAGCCAACTCCGCAGTATGGCTGTCACGAATTTCCCCCAACAGCACCTTTTCCACATCCTGCCGAAGAACAGCCCGAAGGCCTGTCACATAATCAAGACCAGCTTTCGGATTCATCTGCACTTGATTGACCCCTGGCAATTCGCGCTCTACGGGGTCTTCCAACGTAATCAAACTGCAATCCGACCCATTCAGGGCATTCATCGCCGCATATAGCGTCGTTGTTTTCCCCGAGTTCATCGGCCCGCAGATTACCAACAATCCTGCTGGCGCATGGATAAGCATCTCAAACTTTTGCTGATTCGTCTCCGAGAATCCCAGCTCTGCTACCTTCAACATCTCATCCTCAAGATTCATAAAGCGCAGAACCATCATCTCACCACAAATTACCGGCATAGATGCCACGCGAATGTCCAGCGCTTTTTGTCCATCCTGCTCATAGCGTATGTGGCCATCCTGTGGCCGCTGTCGTTGTGCGATATCCATCCCGGCCATCACCTTGATGCGCGAAACAACAGCCGCCTCTATATTTTTCGGCAGCTTACGCGCATCCTCCTGCAGGATTCCATCCCGCCGGTATCTTATCCGCATCCCGCCTTCCATAGGTTCAAGATGCAGGTCACTGACCATCCAATGAATGGACTGGTCAATAAGTCCGTTTACCAACCGCACCACCGCCGACTCCACACCACTACTACCGCGTTGTACCTCCCGCATCGCCTGACCAATCCAACGATACCATGCACACACTTCATCTTGCATAAAATCACTGTCCTTACCCAACAGACTTTTTCGCTTTTGTTTCCATTTCGATAAAAAAGTGACATTCTCCTGCTAACCCCGTAGCAACTTCCCCCTAACAATATATCAGCCCTTTCCTAGAATCTTTGCGGTAAATTGCAAGTTGAAATTGAACAGAAATATAATCAAGAAACATTATCAATA
>CALYVJ010000200.1 GCA_945494195.1 uncultured Selenomonas sp.
AAAGCTGCCATCGCGTTCATCGTAGGTTAGGTCAGCCCCCTCAAAAGCCACTGGTGACGGTTTCGTCTTATCCAGCGGATGACGCAGATGCTTTTCCATGTCTTTGGCATCGGCCAGCAGTTTTTTCTGCTCATCCGTCAAGCGGTTCTTGCGCGCCTGCCGATGCTCGTTTTCGATGTAATCCAAAACCTGGATTCCCGTATCCGAATCCGCATGATAGGTTTTCGCCGATACGATGCCGGAAGCTGCCGGCATTACCACAGCCGCCGCCATAAGACCCGCCAGGATTTTCTTTTCTCTATTCATCAAAAGGTGCTCCTTCTGTATAATCTCTAGCTAACACCAACAAATTGCTTTAACTTTACTATTATAACGCCATTGCCGAGATTTTGTCGACAGACAAAATCCCGGCCCATTCAAAAGCAATATCAGCCTTCCCCAAAGAGGAAGGCTGATACGTTTTATTTGCTTTTACTGAACCGTCGTTGCCACACCGTAGAGAACCGTATCCGACTTCGTCTGCACGTAGAACTCCGTGCCCTCTGGCAATTCGATGTTCTTGCCGTTGATGAAGGCACCACCGATGATGCCGATAGGACCAAGTACAGCGATACCCGCGAGGCTGGCACCGGCAGCCATAGCCAGATTTTTCATCTCTTTCTGGGATTCCTCACCGATGAGTGTCTCGACATAAGTACCGTCAATTGCCTTCGTCTTTTTGAAGTCAATCTGGACTTCCGCGTTGCGGCCGAAGTTCTTAGCCTGTTTTACCTTCGTGACTACGCCCTCGCCCGGCTCCCCTTTGGCAAAGACCAGACGGTTATTGACGATAACGTCGCTGGCCACCTGGAAGCGAATCGTATCCCCTTTTTTGAGTTCTTTGGAATTCACCGGGTCAACCAAAGCAACTTTGATGAGGGTGTTGGCCGGCACTTCTACCTGAGCAATCGGCAACGTTTCTGTACCAAAGGAAACCTTGGAAAGGCTGGATATACGCTTCTGATACGTACCCTCAGAAGTCTTGCCGCTAATTGCCATCTCCATATCGGCGATGCGTTTTTCTACCGAATTCATGCTGACCTTATGATCCACATTCCACTCGATTGCATTGAGTTCTGCCATAACCGACGTCTTGCCATTATTGGTATAAAGCTCATCATAGATGGCATCGACGCGGGTCATCATGCTGCCCGTGCGATGTGCACCGGTGTAATCCTTCTCCAATCTATTGATACGGTCAGTCAGCGCACCAGTCTGCTCCGTACCATAAGTGTCCTTCTCAATTGCTGCCAGTTTGTCCTGAACGGTTGCCGGCGTAGCTGCTGCCGCCATGCTCACCGACGATGCCAGCATAATCGTGCTGAGGAACACACTGCACAGTTTACGGAATTTCATGTTTAATCTCCTCCGTTTCATCATTTGACTATGTTTACCATTGTACCATAAAAATTCTTGGAATACTTGAAATCCTGCTGAAATACAGATTAAGGAAATCTTATTCTTTTCCCCGCCGCTGTGAATCTTCATAATGACTGGATTTGGTCTCAGGGTCATGCGACCCGGCAGGTTCCGGATGGATCAGGATATCAAAGGTACCGAGCTCGGCACGGATCTTTTCTTCCAGCTCGTCACAAACAGCGTGGACCCGGGAAAGATGCATATTGCCGTCGAAGAGTACGTGAACATCCAGCAGCTTGTAAGAGCCCGATTTCCGCGTGCGCAGGCAATGGCAGCTCTCCACCTCAGGAACACTTTCGATAATCGCAATGATATGGTTCTCCTGTTCCTCCGGCAGGCTGGCATCGGTAAGCTCCATAGCCGACTCCATAACCATGCGCCAGCCGGCCCGAAAGATAATGCCCGCAACAAAGATAGCTATGACCGAGTCGAGCCAAGCCCAGCCTGTAAGCTGCATCAAGGCCAAACCGACAAGTACGCCCACCGAGGTCCATACATCGGACTGCAGATGCAGGCCGTCGGCTTCCAACGCCTGGGACCCCGTGAGTTTCGCCACGTAAATCAACCGCCGTGATACCAATACATTCACCACAATGGACACCACCATGATGGCGATACCGTATTCCAGGCTCTCAGGCACTTCGGCCTCCTGGAATTTCAGCACCGATTCATACAGGATGCCGCCCGCCGCACCAACAATCAGCAAAGCTTCCACGGCTGCCGAAAGATTTTCATATTTTCCATGACCGTAGTCATGCTCTTCATCCGGCGGTACCAGCGACTTTTTTATCGCCCAAAAGGCAATGAGGGCCGCCACCAGGTCCACTCCGGAATGCAATGCCTCCGATACCAGACTCACGGCTCCCACATAGATACCAACGATTAATTTCAAAATCACCAGTATCGTATTGGATATAATCGAAAAATAAGCGGTCCGTTTTTTTAGTGCTGCCTGTTCCGTCATAATCATCCCTCTTTATGCGACAAGCCTTCCCCAGCGGAGGAAGGCTTTTTTATCCTATTACTTTTTCTGCTCATAAATGAAATCGACAATGGACCGATACGCAGACTCCGGACCATACTTCATCACGGGCTGCGGCGTATCGCTCTTATCCAGCTGTTTGCGCGTATCATACTGCTGGGTCTTGGATGACAAAACCTGATACTCGCTGTGGGCAGGATCAAACTTCACATACTGAAGGTACCGTCTATTCGTATATGCCTTGACGATCGCAATGCGCGCTGTGAGGATCTCACGGGTCTCTTCCTGAGGGGGCAAAAAGACTGGCGGCTTCGCCGGGTCATCTGGCAGGATTGGATCTGGATAGACCTTCTCCGTAACCTCTGAAAATGCGATGGAATTCACATCCACATAATAGCCGGTGCCCCCCTCCGCGTCGACAAATTGCATATTCTCCTCGGCCTGGCAAAAACTGCTGAGCAACAGCAGAGCCAGCAGGCAAAGAGGAAAAAAGCGTTTTATTTGCATAATCTTCGCTTCCTTTTATGACCATAACTCGTATAAACGGTTATTATTATAAGATAGGACATCCTCCCGTGCAAGCAATTTAACGGAATTCTAAATCAGCAGATGCGCGGGACAATGTTCCCCAAGGGCATATCCACTACGCGGATGCCACCAATGGCCGTGCGCAAGCCCACCTGGCCCTTGGCCGTATCCGTGACTTCACCAATAATACGCGCGTCGCAGCCGTATTTGTGGGCCCGCATGATATCCACCACCTCTTGGGCCTTATCCGCCGGCACAAAGGCCACACATTTTCCTTCATTGGCCAAGTAAAGCGGATCAAAGCCGAGGATATCGCAAACACCTTGAACCTCATCGTGAATCGGCAATGCCTCCTCATCGATGAGAATGCCACAATCCGAGGCTTCAGCAATCTCATTGAGCACCGCCGCCACGCCGCCGCGGGTCGGGTCGCGCAGCACGGCGATGTCGGGAACTGCCGACAGCATCGCCTTAGTCATATGACAGAGCGGTGCGCAGTCGGTCTTGACCGTATCGGGAAGGGTAAGGCCATGACGGCCAGCCAGGATTGCCGCCGCATGGTCGCCGATATAGCCCGACAGGATTACCTTCATGCCTGGCTTGACATTCTGGGGCGAAATATGGGTTCCACGGATGACGTCACCGATACCAGCCGTATTGATAAAGATGCCATCGGCTTTGCCCTTTTCCACCACCTTCGTATCCCCCGTAACGATGTAAATGCCGGCTTCATCGGCCATCTTGCGCATCGTTGCCACGATCTCTTTGAGGTCTTTTACCGGAAAGCCCTCCTCGATGATAAGGCCCGCCGACAGATAGCGGGGCACCGCCCCGGTCATGGAAAGGTCATTAACCGTCCCGCAGACTGCCAGTTTGCCAATATTGCCGCCTGCGAAGAAGAGCGGCTGCACGACATACGAATCGGTGGTAAAGGCCACCTGCCCGCCCATTTGCACCTGCGCGCCATCATGAAGTTCGTTGAGCAGCGGATTGCCATAGGCCGGCAGAATGACTTCTTCCATGAGTTCCTGACTTAACTTACCGCCAGCACCATGGGCCAGCGTTACTTTATCACTTACCATATTCGAATCTCCCCTGACCATATTTGTACCAGGCGGCACATACTCCTTCCACCGAAACCATGCATGGTCCCATTGCATGGCTCGGCACGCAGGCCTTGGCAAACAGCGGGCACTGCGGCGGCGTCACGATACCGC
>CALYVJ010000201.1 GCA_945494195.1 uncultured Selenomonas sp.
TGCGTTATTTTATTTTGAGTTATGTGCTGTTGCACTTAGATTGTAAATCCGTCGCATATTTTAATATCGGGGGGAGCAGGTTTTATAGGCTCTCAGTTGGTTAGGCTTCTGCTCGATAGAAAACATACCATAGTAGTGTTGGACAATCTGTGTACTGGTTCTTCGGAACATTTGATGGGGCTTGATGTTGCATTTTGGAAGCAAGATATTTGTAAGTCAGATATTGTCCAGCAGATTGTTTTTGAGAAGTTTGACGTGATTGTTCATTTAGCTGCACAAACGATGGTGGATTCATCCATAAAGGATCCGGTTTTTGATGCATCAGAGAACATCATGGGGACACTTAATGTTTTGGAGGCGGCACGGCAGTGTGGTGCTCGTGTGATTTTTGCTTCGACGGCAGCTGCCTATGGCGATGTGGTTGAAGATGATTTGCCGGTGCTGGAGTCGCATGAGCTTTCGCCGCAGTCGTTTTATGGGCTGACGAAGGTTGGTGTTGAAAAATATTTGGCGCTTTATCATCGGCACTATGGGCTTGACTATGTTGTTTGCCGGTTTGCAAATGTTTATGGCGAGCGCCAAGGTGATAAAGGCGAAGGCGGTGTGATCAGCATCTTTGCCAAGCGGATTGCCGCGGGTAAGGACATTACTATCTATGGAGACGGTACCCAGACGCGTGATTTTGTGTATGCAGGCGATATTGCGCGCGGTATTTGCAAAGCGATGACGACAGAAAACGTAAATACCGTGTATAACCTTAGCACGCAGACTGAGACAAGTTTGCTTGATTTGGTGAAAATCATGGGTAAGGTTTCGGGATGTGACATTGTGCCGAAATTTGGTCCGGTGCGTGAAGGAGATATTTATCGTTCAATGCTTTCGAATCAGAAAGCAAAAGAAGGTCTTGGCTGGGAGCCGCAAGTTTCGTTAACAGATGGTTTGCGGCGGACGATGGCTTATTTTCAGGGGATTTGACATGTCAATTTTTTGACTTGTCAAAAATGACATGTCAACTAGAGTGGATTTTGATCGTGAGGTGATTGGATGTTTGTGGTAAAGAAAAATTCTGAGATGATCAATAAGACGTTTCGTTTGCCAGTGGATTTGGTGGAGCGGCTCACGGAGGTTGCAAAATCTCAGGATGTATCGGTTAACAACTTGGTGCAGCAGTGTTGTGAGTATGCGCTGGGGGATATGGAAAGCGGGACGCATTCGGATACGAAGCAGGGGAAATGAAGGTAGGACGGAGTCTCTTTTGCAGTTGGTGGATTTTGAACGGCAGGAATATTTAAAGACAGATAGCAAAAAGCCATCGTTCTCGAAAAATAAGAACGATGGCTTCTGTTTATCTAGTATCGAATCGTTATGATTGTCGAATCTGTTTCGCCAGTTCGGCAATTCGCTCAGGGCTAAGACGTGAATATTTTATAATTTTATCGATGGGTTCCTTGTCACGTAGCATGCTTATCGCAAGCGAAGTTTGTTCTTCTAGCCGTCCTTCGGCACGTCCCTCCGCACGCCCTTCGGCACGACCTTCGTCCTGTAGCTTTTGCATTAATTCACACATGGCTTTTACCCCCTTGTTTTCATGGTTAAAAAAGTCGGCTCTTTGGGATAGTTCTTTATTTCCCATACATGCGATTGAGCGGATTTTCTTTGAAGATGTTGCCTTGTTCGATGTAGCGGTGCACCATTTTTTCAGATTTATGACGAGTCTGGCGCATGATGGAGAGTGCGTCGACGTCGTGTTGGGCGGCGCTGGTAGCAAAGCCGCGGCGCAGGCTGTGCCCGGCGAATTGCTTCTCGTCGAGGCCGGCCAGTTTGGCGTATTTTTTGACGATGAGCGCGACGGATTTGTCGGATAGCTGCGCATTCCTCAGGCTGTGGGCTTTCGTGAAGGGACGGAAAATTGGGCCCGTATGCAGTTGTGCGGCGTCGAGCCAGGCTTTTAATGCCCGGACGGCGCAGATTTCTTTATCCGGGGCATAGGGAATGGCGATGGTTGAACCGCGGCCGAACTGGTCACCTTTGGATTGTGGCACAAAAATCATAAGGCCCTGCGGGGTGAAGGTCAGTTCCTCGAACTGAATGCGCACGAGTTCTGAGCGGCGAAAGGCACCGGCAAAACCAAGGAAAATCAAGGCTCTGTCCCGTAGGGAGACGAGATCGTTATCTTCGAAGCAATCCGCCAAGAGATAAAGCGTTTCCATAAGTATTGGGGATTTGCCTCGTTGGAAGGTTCCTTTTTCACGGCGGATGGCGGCCATAGCCGCCCGGACGATGCCGTCTTTCGCCGGGTTGTTTTTGCCGCCGTAGCCGGCGGCGATGTGGTTTTCGGAAATGGCAGTGATGCGGCGTGATACGGTATTGGCTTTGGCATCATCAGCCAGGTCATTGATATAGTTGACGATGGTTTCCGGTGCAGTAGGTAGGTCGCGCTCGCCATGATGCCGACACCAGTCGGAAAAATCGCTCCAGTCGGAGGAGTAGGCTTTTAATGTATTGTCGGCCTTGGATTTTTCCAGGCGCCGTTTGGCTTTGGCAGAAAGGCGCCGATTGTTTTCAATCCGCTGGTTTTTTACCAGCATGAAGTTATCTTTTGGTTTCATCCCAATCATCTATCTTTCTTTATTATGGTTGTTTCTTCTCTGTCATTATATACGAAAATTTGTTTTGCGTCATCTGGAATCCTTTTGGTAATTTTAATCTAATCGTATATAATAGAAGATAGTGTTCTTGGAAAAGAAAGTGAGGTATGCCTTGTCTATGTGCAGCCATTGGAAATATATCAAATATTGGGGAATGGTGGCGTTGGTGGTGATAGTCTGTGCCTGCCTAGGATTTTATATTAAGGCGCGGCAGGATTACTTTGCCTTGGCTCCGGCACCATCAGGCCTGACGAAGACGACGGCCACGGAGCCACTTTCCTATTCACCAATCCTGGCATGGAATAAAGATAGCGAGTCGGTATATTATGAGATTGAGTTTTTTGCCGAAAAGCCAATGTTCCTTTCGGCTACCGCCGAGTCGGATAAGGCGATTTTCCGCAGCTATGCGATATTCCAGAATCATTACAACGCACCACTTCAGTCTTTCGCTACGGATTTGCTGGGAAAACAACCGCTATATTGGCGCGTCCGAGGCATGGATTTAGATGGGAAGCCTTGTACGCCCTTTAGTGAGCTGGCGGTACTTTGGACCAGTGGCGATAAAGAAGGGATGGGGGATCCAGAGCCGCTGACGGATTACAATAATGGCAATGGTTCAGTACTGCTCTATCCGGTCTACCATTGGATTCCCATGACAGGAATGGTTCGGTATGAACTTCAAATCTATGAGGGGAATCCGTTGACGGATAAGGATGCAAAACTTATCGATACGTTTCATACCGATGTAGCAGAACTCTATGATGCCAATCCCCGTTACAGCAATCGCGATTTTTACTGGCGCGTAAGGGCTACTGATGAAAAAGATGTACCGACCAGCCGCTGGTCTCTGCCAAAACGATTCCGGACGGCTCCCACTGACCGTTGGGAAGTCGGGGTTCTGGGCGATAGTATTTCCCATGGCGGCGGCCATTACTCTTATGGGCCAGAGGATTTTGAGTTCAGTTGGCTTCGGTATTTGAATTTTCCCGCCATCAATCTATCGGAGAGTGGTGATACGATTCAAATGACGGTGAAGCGTTTCAATCAGGACGTCCTGCCGTTCCAGCCCAAGTATCTGCTGATTCTTACTGGTACGAACAGTCTACGAGGTGGGGAGGACCCGAAGGTTGTTATCGAAGGGTTAAAAGAAATTCAGCAGCGTTGCCGGGAAAACAATATCCGGCCGATTCTTTTGACACTTCCCGATGTGAATCCCGATAACATTGCTCATGTATTCCATGAGCCAACGGCTGATGATTGGACGGAGCGTTTTCAGGAAGTGAATGCTTATATCCGTACGCAGGTTCATATTGATACAGCTGCTGCTTTTCCGCGTCTTGATGGGGTCCTGCCCACATCATTTGCCATGGATGGACTTCACCCCGATGTCTCCGGCAAAAAACTTATGGGGGCAAAGGTAAACAGCTCCTGGGACGAAGTCAAAAAGCAGGCGGACGAGGAAATGGAAAAATATGAAGAAGAAAAAGAAGGTTTGAATTGACGCCCCTTTTTATGATAAGATAATATGGTGCTA
>CALYVJ010000202.1 GCA_945494195.1 uncultured Selenomonas sp.
GGACGTGGAAGCGCTGCTTTCCCACCCGAACATCGTCAATACTTACGACGTAGGGCTAATGGATGGTGCGCATTACATTGTCATGGAATATGTTCCGGGACGGACGTTGAAGGATAAAATCAAGCAGGAAGGCCATTTATCTGTAGCGGAGGCGTTGACTGTTGCCAAGGGAATTGCCAGTGCGCTGGCTCATGCCCATGCCAATAATCTCGTTCATTGTGATATTAAGCCGCATAACATCCTGATGATGCCGGACGGCAGTGCTAAAGTGGCAGATTTCGGCATCGCGCGCGCCGTTACGGAATCTACCATGACTTATACGGGGAATGTGGTCGGTTCCGTCCATTATTTCTCCCCGGAGCAGGCTAAGGGCACGATGATTACGCCAAAATCCGATGTTTATGCGCTGGGCGTTGTCCTTTATGAAATGCTCACGGGAACGCTTCCCTTTACCGGTGAAACCCCGGTAAGCGTTGCGATGAAACATCTGCAGGAAGAACCCGTGCCCGTTCGTCAGCTTGATCCGTCAATTCCTCCGGTGGTCGAGGCGATTGTTGCCCGCGCTATGAGCAAGGACCCGGCAATGCGTCCGGAGGCTTCGGAAATCGTGAAGGATATCCAGCAAGCAGAGCAGATGGTAGGAAGCGGCATGGGATATGCCGCCACGCAGCCAGATCCCTTTGCCACGCAGGTATTGCCACGCATGGATGAACCGATGCCATCGCGTCGTGATATGCGCAGCATGCCCGCAGGATATGATTACGATGAGCCAGAAGCGGAAAGTTCGGTATTCAAATCGAAAAAATTCATTGCGGGACTTATCCTAATCTTGTTCATGGGCTTCTTTGTCGGTGCATTCCTGAGTTACGGTAAGTTCTGGAGTAATGAGGAAGTCATTGTACCGGATGTTACAGGAAAGCAGATGACGTTGGCTCGTCAGATTCTCGAGGACAAGAAGCTGCGGGTCAATGTGGTGGAAACATTTGATGCCAGCGTTCCTGCGGGAACCGTTGTTTCGCAGGATCCAGAAGGAGGCGCTAAGGTAAAGGAGGAACGGCTCGTTACCATTCACGTCAGCAAAGGCGGGGAAAGTTTGGAGATGCCGGACCTCAAAGGCCTTAACAAATCTGACGCAGAGGCAAAACTCAAGAAGATGGGGCTCAAAGTTGGCTCGGTCTATGAGCGCAACTCCGACGAAGAAGCTGGAACGGTAATCGCTACGGACCCGAAGGCTGGCAGCAAGATTACCAAGGGGCAGAGTGTAGACATCACGGTGAGCAAGGGCAAGAAAGAAACTAAGAACACCGTGCCGGATGTAACGAACCTGCAGGTCGAAGGGGCTAAGGCTGCTTTGACCAGCGCAGGCTTCAAAGTCAGTGTGACGAAGGAAGAGAGTTCGAAAGCGGCTGGAACGGTTATCAGCCAGACGCCGGCAGGCGGAAGCTCGGTAACAGCTGGTTCCACTATCACGCTGGTGGTGGCGGAACCTAAGAAATCCAGCGGCAAGGATAACGGAAAGGATAACGGAAAACAGGAGCAGGATAATCCGTCGGTATCCCGTAACGGTGAGGGCTCCAAGAGCCGCTGATCAATCGTAACTGTTTAGGAAAAGGAGCGTTCATGCAAGAAGGTCGAGTTATAAAGGCATATAACAGTTTTTTCTATGTGCTGGCAGAAGGGCCGGAGGGACCAGAACGGGTTACTTGCAAGTTGCGCGGGAAATTCAAAAAGACCCGGCGCAGCGCGGGGGTTGTGCCGGGGGATTTGGTTCGCATCAACCGCTTGCCCGATGGGAGTGGGGTAGTGGAAGAGCAGCTTCCGCGCCAGAGCCTTTTGAAACGTCCGGCTGTTGCCAATATATCGCAGGTGGTGCTGACCTTTGCGGCAGCCCAGCCTGACCTTCACCCCCTGCTCTTGAATCGGTTTTTGGTTCTGGCTGAGTGGTCAGGGATTCCGAAGATTGTCATCTGTGTGAACAAGAAGGATCTCTATGCGGGCGATATTTCAGCATTCCTCAAGGAGTATGAAGCAATTGGCTATCCAGTGCTGCGGGTTTCCGCTGAAAAAAATGAGGGTATTGATGCGCTTCGCCAGTGTCTTTCGGGGGAGGTAACGGTTTTTGCTGGCCCTTCCGGTGTGGGCAAATCATCGCTTCTCAATCGCATTGACGCAGGGCTGGCGTTGCAGACTGGCCAAGTCAGTGAAAAGATAAAGCGCGGCCGTCATACTACCCGTGTCGCCGAATTGCTTGCCTACGGGGATGGCTTTATCGTGGATACCCCGGGGTTTAGTGCCATGGAATTGACGGAGCTGGACATCCAAGAACTGCCGGGCTATTTTCCGGAGTTCCGTCCGCATCTTTCGGCTTGCCGCTTTGCCCCCTGCAGCCATACCCATGAGCCGGACTGTGCAATAAAGCAGGCGGCAGAAAATGGCGGCATCACTCAGGAACGTTACGATGCTTATGTCAATATTTACGAAGAAATCAAAGAGAATCAAAAGATTGCGCGAAAGAAGGAATATAAATGATTAAGATTGCACCCTCTATCCTGTCGGCAGATTTTGCTCATCTGGCGGATGAGGTAAAAAAAGTCACCGATGCTGGGGCAGAATATGTTCATATCGATGTAATGGATGGAACCTTTGTGCCGAACATCACGTTGGGCTCGCCGGTGGTCAAAAGCCTTCGCAAAACTTCAAAGGCCGTGTTCGATGTTCATCTGATGACGGAACATCCGGAAACGCAGATTGAGGCGTTTGCTGAGGCTGGTGCCGATATCATCACCTTCCATGTGGAGGCGGCGAAGCATTCTCACCGCATCATCCAGCAGATTAAGGCCGCTGGATGCAAGGCCGGTATTGCCTTGAATCCAGGGACATCGTTGGCAATGATTGAAGAACTCATTGCTGATGTGGATATGGTGCTTATCATGACGGTCAATCCGGGGTTTGGTGGTCAGAAATTTATCCAGTCCCAGCTCGAGAAGATTCATATGCTCTATCACACGATTCAGGATATGGGCTTTACCTGTGATATTGAGGTAGATGGCGGAATCAATGCGGAGACCAGCAAACTGGTTCGTGAGGCTGGTGCCAACGTATTGGTGGCTGGGTCAGCTGTCTATGGTGCCGACGACGTCAGCGAGGCTATCAAGGCGATTCGCGGTTGATTCGTGCAGTGAGGAAAGCGGATATGCAGGATGTACAAAACCGGGAAGATGCCCGGGGGATTGCCATACAGCGTGTTGGAATCAAGGACGCGCATTTGCCATTCCTGATCAAAACAAAAGAAGGCGGGTTTCAGCAGGTGCTGGCCCGCATACGCTTCACAGTAGCTTTGCCCAGTGAGTACAAGGGAACGCATATGAGCCGTTTCCTGGAAATCCTTATGCCTTGGAGCCAGAAGCCGTTAGCTGAGCCGGAGATGGACAAGATGCTGATGGAGGCTTTGGATCGGTTGGATGCGCAGTCGGCAGAGGTGGAGCTTAATTTTAAGTATTTCGTGGAAAAGACAGCTCCGGTTAGTGGCCGGAAATCAGTGCTGGATTTGGACTGCTGCTTCATGGGCCGGAAAGAGCGGGGCGGTGAGCTGGAATTTCAGCTGGGGGTTGATGTACCCTTTACGTCGCTTTGCCCTTGCAGCAAGGAAATTTCCCAATACGGAGCCCATAATCAGCGGTCGGTAGCTCGCATTCAGCTTCGTTTCCAAAAGGGCGTGGAGTGTATTTATATTGAGGATTTGGCAGAGCTGGTGGAAAAGCAGGGCTCGTCGCCAATCTATCCGCTGCTTAAGCGTGAAGATGAAAAATTTGTCACGGAAGCAGCCTATGAGAATCCGAAATTTGTCGAAGATATTCTTCGCGATACCGTGCTGGCTATGCGCGGGCTGGAGGGACTGGCCTGGTTCTCCGTGGAATGCGAGAACTATGAATCCATCCATAATCACAGCGCATATGCTTCGCATGAGGAAACGTTGGCTTGAGGAAAAGCTATCCTAAGGAACGGTTTGCATGAATAAATTTTATAAGCGGTTTGTATTTTTGATTTTGCTGGTGCTTGTTATCTCTGGTATCGTCATTTATTCGACGGTGGATATTAACACGCTGCAAAGTCTCGATGAGTTTCAGCCGTGGTCGATTGTATTGGCGGTGCCGGCAGTAAGTCTTGGTATGTT
>CALYVJ010000203.1 GCA_945494195.1 uncultured Selenomonas sp.
TTTTGATACGGCCTGGATTGACCAGAAGGGGGATGTGGCTGGCCATGGTGCGAAAGGCCCCATTGAGGCAACTTTTTCGGGCAAAAATGTGACGTTTAATGTGCCGACGAAAACAACGGAATATACGGTGGGTATGAATTTTAATCTGTACAATGATGCTAACAAGATAACGGTAAACGGCACGGACAGCATTGCGATAAACGGAGGCAAATTTGTCGCTGGTTCGGGAAGCATTAACCTCAACAGTCCTCAAATCACGGCAGCTAGTGGCACGGTGTTTGATGCCGCAACGAAGACGTCTTCTTCGAAGATAGATGCGGCTGAAGGCGTTAACGTCGAAGCCTTTACGGTAACGGGGATGGATTTGCCAAGTGGTGACCCGGATAAACAGCCCCTGAGCAACAATGAGACGGTAAATAAAGTTTTGAATACGCTGCCCTCTTCGGTGGATAAGAAGACGAAAGCGCAGATGGCAGCAACCATTGAAGAAGAAAATGATATGGTAGTGGCTGCGATAGACCAGGAAATTTCTCAGGCAGAATCGGTGGATGCAGAAGACAGCAATGTACGGGTCCAGGCCGCTGCCATCGAGAATACTTCCGATGTGTCAGCCAATACGAATGGATTGGAAGTTGCCGATAACGTATCCTTTACGGTTGGATAAAACGGTTTTTGGAATACCAGCAGTTCGATAAAAAGGAGTTGCGGAAAGAGTTTGTGATTTTTTACAGGCTTTTTCGCAACTCCTTTTGCTATTATTTCGGCAAAAATGGCAAGAACGGTCAAAGAGATTCTGGATCTTATCAAAGATTAATAAAAAGATGTTTTTTGCCTAAGTCGCTTTTGGAGATTTCTTCTTTCGTAGTACAATGCACTACATAAGATGGCATTTTCAATTAGATTGTCAGCAAAAGCATAGGATAAATATATCAAGGACGGCTTGTGGCGTTATAGAATCGGAGATTATCGATGGATATGTGTCTTATCAGACGATGAACTTGTTATCTTAGCGCTGGTGATTGGACGTTGAAGAGAAATATATGCGCCGGGGAGATGGGAAAAATTGGGGGGCGATGCATAAACACAAAAAAGGCTTTGTGACTGAATAGCAGAAACAGTCACAAAGCCTTATTCTTTACAAAGTGGTGCGCTCGGGCAGAGTCGAACTGCCGCCTTCGGCTCCGGAGGCCAACGTCCTATCCACTGGACTACGAGCGCGAGTTGTGTTTCACAACAGAGCCTATTATATCATTGTTGGAATTTAATGTCAAACCAAGAAAGTTTTGCTGAATTTCTTCCCATAAAGGTGATGTTTATACGCGCCTTGATGAAATGAGCGTTCAGTATGAGGTGGAAGTCATACAGGCCATTGCCAAGATTCTTGGCAATACCTCGTCGTCGTTTTTATTTACTTTTTGTGATTCTTCAAGAAGTTTTCGATGCGGTTTAATGCCTCAGAGATTTTGTCGATTGACGTGGCATAGGAGCAACGTACATGGCCTTCGCCGCAGGTACCGAATGCACTGCCGGGGACGAGGGCAACGTGCTCGGCTTTTAACAGTTCTTCGGCAAACTCGTTGGAGGTGTAGCCGGTGGAGCTGATGTTGGGGAAGATATAGAAGGCGCCTTTTGGTTCGAAGCATTCGAGTCCCATTTTTGTTAGGCCGTCATAGATCAGGCGGCGGCGCCGGTCGTATTCGGCGACCATTTTTTTCATGTATTTTTCCCCGTGTCGAAGGGCTTCGACGGCGGCAATCTGGGCCGTGATCGGTGCGCAGAGCATCGTGTACTGATGAATCTTTGTCATAGCTGCAGTGAGCGTGGGATTGGCTAAGGCATAGCCGATACGCCAGCCGGTCATGGCATAGGCTTTGGAGAAGCCATTTAAAAGAATGGTACGTTCCTGCATATGGGGCAGGGAGGAGAAGCAGACATGTTCCTCACTGCCGTAGGTGAGATCGCCATAGATTTCGTCGGAAATGACGATAAGATCATGCTTTTCGGCGAAATCGGCAATGGCTAAGAGGTCTTTGCGCGTCATGATGGCACCGGTAGGATTGTTTGGATAGCCAATCAACAGGACTTTGGTGCGGTCTGTGACGTGTTCCTCCAATTCAGCGGGTGTGATGCGGAATTCGTTTTCAATCTTTGCCGGAACAGCTACTGGTACGCCACCGGCCAGCGTGGTGCAAGCCTGGTAGGAAACGTAACAAGGTTCTGGGATCAGGACTTCATCGCCCGGTGCCAGGATGGCACGCATGGCGATATCCAGGGCTTCGCTGACACCTACCGTTACCAGTACATCGGTGGCAGCATCGTAGGTTACGTTGTAGTTCTTCTGATAGTGGCTGCAGATTTCCTCTCGCAGCTCGGGCAGGCCACGATTGGCCGTGTAGGAGGTATACCCCTGCTCCAGTCCATAGACGCAGCTTTCGCGGATAGACCATGGGGTGACGAAGTCCGGTTCGCCAACACCAAGGGAAATGACATCGTCCATCTGGGCGGCAATGTCAAAAAATTTTCGGATGCCTGAGGGAGCGATGGCGTTTACTCCTGGGGAGAGCCGGCTGGCCCAGTCTTTTTTTGACTCCATCATGGGCTCACCACCAGTCTGCGGTCGCGTTCTTCATCGTCGATAATCGTGCCGTCTTTTTTGTAGGGTTTCAACATGAAGTGACTGCGGGTCTGGGTGACGCCCTCGATGGTGGAGAGACGTTTGGCCACGAAGTTTGCCACTTCTTTTAAGGACTTGCCTTCGATGATGACCATCAGGTCAAAACTGCCGCTCATGAGATAGACGGTGCGGACTTCATCGAAGCGGTAAATGCGTTCGGCGATGGCATCGAAACCGACTTCGCGCTGCGGCGTCAGATTGATTTCAATCATCGCGGTGACCGTGTCGTCCCCGAATTTTTCCCAATTGATCAGTGTATTGTAGGACAGAATGATTTTGTTCTTTTCTAGGTCCTTGATGTTTTTTTCGACTTCATACTCACTGCGATTGAGCATGGAGGCAAGCTCGCCTACCGGGCGGCGGGCATCGTGTTCGAGAAGCTCCAAGAGTTCGCGCATGAATATTCCTCCTTTTATTTGTACGCTACAATAAAAGCCCTCATCCTGTAAAAGGACGAGGGCTTATTCCCGTGGTACCACCTTAATCGGATTCACGTTGTGAATCCACTCGAGGCCTTAACGCGGCAAACGGCAGAACTTATTGGGTCCTGCGGGCTCGTGAGCAGCTTTCTCCGGTCCTGCCTGACGATTTACACCAGCCATCGTCTCTCTTTAAGGGAAGGATTCAGATACTTATTCAGTCATTGCCTTTATCCATATACGTTAATCATATCACAATGAAACAGTTTTTGACAAGTCAAAATTGATTACTGTCTGTCTGAAACAGACAGATGGAGGAATCGAAAAACTCATATGTCCCTTTGTGGAAAAATGATTGTCTTTTTGATAAAGATGGGGGTGTGTTCTTGCAATACGCAGTTGTTTTAGGTAAAATGATAATGAAGTACTAAACGAGCAGTATTTTCAGGAGAAAGAAGCAGAAATAAGGAAGAAGGTTATTGAATGTTTATCGGCAGCATTGATTCGTTGGATAACGGTCACGCAGATTACCCGAAGATTGTACAGAAGGCGTTAGAGTATCTGCGGAGCCATGACTTCACGAAGTTAGAAGATGGACGCTATCCGATTGATGGCGATAAATGCGTGGCTAATCTGCAGCGGTACACGACCCGTGTGCTTGAGGAATGTCGTCCGGAAACGCATAAGAAATACGTAGATATCCAGTATGTCGTCGAGGGCGAGGAATACATGGGATGGTGCCCATTCAGCCCGGATCTTAAAGTGACGGCGCCCTATGATGCGGAAAAGGACATAACCTTTTATGAAGAGTTGGTACCGGACAGCAATATCGTGCTGACGCCGGGGCGTTTTGCTGTGATTTATCCGGAAGATGTACATCGTCCGCAGGGCGCAGTGGAAGGGGAGCCGGGCCCTGTAACCAAAGTTGTGGTTAAAATTTCGGTGGATTGTTTGTGATGCAATAGGCATAGCAGGCCTTTCGGGGGGTGTTATGCCTATTTTATCTATATAAAGCTTTATGGTTTCATTATTTCTAATTCTATTGGAGGAAAAGAACACTCATGACTGTAAGAAG
>CALYVJ010000204.1 GCA_945494195.1 uncultured Selenomonas sp.
ATATATGATATAATAAACTTCGAATACAGTCTAGAACTATATTTATGACGCAAAAGATAACAAAAGTCCGAGGTAAAATGGTTTGCTATCGAAATAGAAGCAAGTGGAAAAGAAAGAGGCGGTTGATTTGAAGTATAGCAGTACGAGAGGCAATGGGGTAAAACTTGATTCTGCGCAGGCGATTATCCAGGGCCTCGCTACTGATGGTGGTTTGTTTGTACCGGATAGCTTGCCAAAGGTTGACGCGTCCTTTGTTGCCGCTCTGCAAGATCTTTCTTACGAAGAGCGGGCGGCAAAAGTTCTCGGTTTGTTTTTGACCGATTATACGGAGGAAGAAGTTAAGGGGTGCGTGACGCGTGCTTATGGCAATGGCAAATTTGATGCCGCTATGCGAGCCCCGGTGAAAATATTTGACGATATGGGTGTGCTCGAACTCTGGCACGGTCCTACTAGTGCCTTCAAGGACATGGCCTTGCAGTTGCTCCCACAGCTCATGAGTACGGCCCTTAAAAAGACGGGGGAAACGGATGAGGTCTTGATTCTCGTGGCTACGTCTGGCGATACGGGGAAGGCCGCGCTTGAAGGGTTTCGGGATGTCGATCAGATTAAGATTATGGTCTTCTACCCAGAAGGTGGCGTCAGCCGTATCCAACAGTTGCAGATGCTCACGCAGGAGGGCCGCAATGTCAATGTAACGGCAGTCCGCGGCAATTTTGATGATGCGCAGAGTGGTGTCAAGGAAATCTTTAGCGACAAGTCCTTTGCCAAGGAGCTGGAGACTAAGGGGGTTAAGCTCTCTTCGGCAAATTCCATCAACTGGGGGCGTTTGGTACCACAGATTGTCTATTATTTCAGTGCGTATGCAGATTTGGTGAAAGCTGGCAAGATCGAGGCCGGTGAGGCGATAAACTTCACGGTGCCGACTGGCAATTTTGGCGATATCCTGGCAGGATTCTATGCAAAATGCATGGGGCTTCCTGTTCATAAGTTGATTTGTGCCTCTAACGCGAATAACGTGTTGACAGATTTCTTGCGTACGGGAGTCTACGACCGCAATCGCGATTTCTATAAGACCATTACCCCATCGATGGATATTTTGATTTCCAGCAATCTCGAGCGCCTCCTGTTCCATCTGACGGAAGACACCGGAAAGGTTGCTGGCTGGATGAAGGATCTAGCCGTGTCCGGCCGTTATGAGGTCGGTGGAGAGCTGTTGCAGAAAATCCAACAGACCTTCTGGGCGGATTGGACGGGAGATGACGATACGAAAGAATTAATTGGCCGTGTCTATGCCGATAAACACTATGTGCCGGATACGCATACGGCAGTTGCTTGGAAAGTGGCCGAAAACTACCAACAGGTAACAAAAGACCGTCATTACATGGTCATTGCATCGACGGCAAGCCCGTATAAATTCAATGGCAGCGTTTTGGAAGCTCTTCAGGTTGAGACGACAGGGCTTGATGAGTTTGCAATGCTCGATAAATTGCAAGAACTCAATGACGATCCAACACCGCAGGGACTGGCATTGTTGCGCAAGAAGCCTTTGTTGCACAAGGATGTCTGTGCGGTAACGGCGATGAAACAGGCTGTCCTTGATTTTGCTGCAAGATAATCAAAAATAGCCGAAATCGGTAGTAAAACGCCAAAAATTTACGGAAAATCGATTTTTTATAAAACACAACGGAAACAATAAATGTTTTTGTTGTGTTTTATTTTATTCTTTAGTTTTGACAAATAAATCTGATAAATAAAAATTTAAAGCTTTTGGTAAATAAATAGTTGACATTTATGGAAAAATAAGCTAATATAATACTCGTGACAGGGCATATGAAAAATTATGACAAAGTCACTCAATTATTTAAACAATTTATGAAAGAGGTTGAATGTAAAATGGCAAACATCGATCTTAGTCAGTATGGAATCACGGGCACAACGGAAATCATCCACAATCCGTCTTACAAAACCTTGTTCGCAGAAGAAACGAAGGCTGGTCTCGAAGGCTTTGAGGTTGGTCAGGTCTCCGAACTCGGTGCAGTAAATGTTAAGACGGGTATCTTCACGGGCCGTTCGCCAAAAGATAAATATATCGTTGATGATGCTACCGCACATGATACGGTATGGTGGGATTCGGAAGAGTACCACAACGACAACCATCGTCTGTCCGAAGAGAATTGGGACGTTCTCAAAGACATCGCGAAGAAAGAGCTCTCCAACAAGAAACTCTATGTTGTTGATGCTTTCTGCGGCGCTAACAAAGATACGCGCATGGCAGTACGTTTCATCGTGGAAGTTGCATGGCAGGCACATTTCGTTACGAACATGTTCGTAAAACCGACGGCTGAGGAACTGGAGAACTTCAAACCGGATTTTGTCGTTTACAACGCTTCCAAAGCAAAAGTTGAAAACTACAAGGAACTGGGGCTCCATTCGGAAACGGCTGTTGCGTTCAACCTCACGAAACGTGAGCAGGTTATCATCAACACTTGGTACGGCGGTGAGATGAAGAAAGGTATGTTCTCCATGATGAACTACTTCCTCCCGCTCAAAGGTATTGCTGCTATGCACTGCTCCGCTAACACGGATAAGCAGGGTCAGAACACGGCAATCTTCTTCGGCCTTTCCGGCACGGGTAAAACGACGCTGTCCACGGATCCGAAACGTCTCCTCATCGGCGATGACGAGCACGGCTGGGATGATGAAGGTATCTTCAACTTCGAGGGCGGTTGCTATGCAAAAGTCATCAACCTCGATATGGAGTCTGAGCCGGACATCTATGGTGCTATCAAACGCAACGCTCTGCTTGAGAACGTAACTCTTGATGAAAAAGGCAATATCGACTTTGCCGATAAGACCATCACGGAGAATACGCGTGTATCTTACCCAATCGATCATATCAAGAGTACGGTCAAAGGTTTTGTTAACGATCGCAGTGCTGCTCCGGCCGCTAAGAGCGTTATCTTCCTTTCCGCTGATGCCTTTGGCGTATTGCCGCCGGTTTCCATCTTGACTCCGGAGCAGACGAAGTACTACTTCCTGTCCGGTTTCACGGCGAAACTGGCTGGTACGGAGCGCGGTATCACGGAGCCGACGCCGACTTTCTCCGCTTGCTTTGGTCAGGCATTCCTCGAACTCCATCCGACGAAATATGCTGAGGAGCTCGTCAAGAAAATGGAAGCTAATGGCACGAAAGCTTATCTCGTTAACACGGGTTGGAATGGTTCTGGCAAACGTATCTCTATCAAAGATACGCGCGGCATCATCGATGCTATTCACAGCGGTGCTATCAAGAAGGCACCGACCAAGAAAATCCCGATGTTCAATTTGGAAGTTCCGACGGAACTCGAGGGCGTAGATACGAATATCCTCGACCCGAAAGATACCTATAAAGATGCAGCTGAGTGGGAAGCAAAAGCTAAAGATCTCGCTGAGCGCTTCATCAAGAACTTCAAGAAATATGAGACGAATGAAGCTGGTAAGGCCCTCGTCGCTGCTGGCCCGCAGCTTTGATTCACTCTCTTACACACATCTTCACCTACGAAAAAAGGAGTCATGTTTTGACTCCTTTTTTATTTTTCTCATCGAATTACAACAATAGTATGTTATAGTAATAGTTATATAAGTTCGAAGGAGATGATTGTTTGAAGTTAGCGAGGATAGTGCTGGGAGGAATCCTGATACTGGTGGCCAATGTTTTTTTGCTTGGTAGTGTGGAGGCTGCTAAGGGGAAATTGGTCTTTATTCCTCATGATACGCGGCCCATATCTTGCGACGAGACTGCTGATGTGGCGCGTGCAGCTGGCTACGAGGTCATTGTTCCGCCGAGAAATCTTTTGAGCGATGGCGTGGATAAACCAGGAAATCCGGAAAAACTATGGGAATGGGCCGAGCAGAATGTAAAAAATGCCGATGGCGCGATGTTTTCTTCGGATTCCATGATATACGGCGGTCTGGTACCATCGAGAAATCATGAATTGTCTGAACAGGATTTAGCCAATCGGGTGAAGCGGTTTGAAAAGATACGCCAGGAGAATCCTAAGCTGAATTTGTACGTTTTTAGTTCGGTTATGCGTACGCCGCGCAGCGGCCTTTACTCGGGCAATGCAGAACCTGCCTATTATCAGCATTATGGTGCGGATCTTTTCCAAGCAACG
>CALYVJ010000205.1 GCA_945494195.1 uncultured Selenomonas sp.
CAAAGCCTGGACTTTCAAGGGGTGCAGGGGATTTTTACCTGCGAAGTTTGAGTTTTTTACACAAACTATATTACACTCCCGATGCTTATCAGAAATTCATCAATGGTGATAGTTGTACCGAATTCGTTGATTTCTTCAAGGAAAATATAGATTTAAAATATATCACAAGATTATTTGTGCAGGCACCTTATTATACTGGTTATGAAGACTCTCCCGGTGAAGTACTCCAAATACTAAGACAATTATATTCATTCGTATGGAGGCACGACATAAGCGCATTTTCAAAAGACGATATACTAGAAAATGAAAATGCTGTAATGCTAAAACATGCTACGATACAGGCTTCAACTAAAGAGTATATATTAAATTCGATTAGTTTACTATGTTAAGGCTCGCTATATAATAATAAAGCGGACATCTGACAATGTTTTTTGTCAGACGTCCGCTTACTTTTATATCGTTTTCCAATAATCCGTAACTCCTCTAGCCAGCGCCCTTGCAATTTCATCCCCGTGCAAGATGAGCACGCCCACGTCATCGCTATCGATAAAGCCCGTTTCGACGAGGACGGCGGGCATGCTGGTATTCCGGAGCACACAGAAGGTCGGGTGCTCGTAGACGCCGCGGGCACGGTAGCCTTGGTCGATGGGCTGAATGGCGGCTATGAGCTGGTTCTGGATACAGTGGGCCAGCCGTTCGCCTTTACCGCCAAGGTTATAGCAGTAGGTTTCCGCCCCGCGCCCGCCGCCCGCCGCCCGCGTTGACGTGAATGCTGACAAAAACATCCGCTTC
This sequence comes from uncultured Selenomonas sp., assembly GCA_945494195.1. Classification (GTDB taxonomy): domain Bacteria; phylum Bacillota; class Negativicutes; order Selenomonadales; family Selenomonadaceae; genus Selenomonas_A. Next base: position 793 of record CALYVJ010000205.1, read on the forward strand.
CCACGCATTGGCCGCCTCCACGACACAGTGATACTCTGGGCTTTCGCCGGCAAGGTTATGGCTCTGCAGCAGTTTTACCTCACAGCCGGCCGTCTCGAGATATCTGCTGCAAAGGCTGCCATAGGTTATGGCCAGATCGCACTCGCGCAAATGAAGGACAGGATTATGGAATACCCCAAAACGCCATTCTACTTCTGGCGCTGGCTGCTGCTCACCGAATATGTCACGGGCGCACGGCTGGGAGAACTTCTCGCCCTCAAATGGGAAGACCTCAATATCCAGACCGATCCGAACGGACACATCAAAGGCGGCACCCTGCACATCCAGCACGCTCTCTACAGCGGCATGAAAAAAGATGAAAACGGCCGCCCGCCACTATACCGCGGCGGCACCAAAACACCGCAGGGCAACCGCGTCCTGCCCCTGCCGGTCGACTACTGCTACGAAATCCAGCACTACCGCAAAGTACAGCTGAAACATCGTCTGCTCGTTCCCGACTGGCAGGAAAACGGCTTCCTCTTCACCGAGCCAAACGGCAGCCCCATCATCCCCAATAAAATTGGCGTATTCTTCCTCTGGCTGCGCAAAAAACTTGGCATCAAGAGCACCTTCCACATGCTGCGCCACGACATGGCCAGCCACATGAAAAACTCCAGCCAGTTCGATTTAAAAGACATCCAGAACCAGCTTGGCCATGCTAGCATCAAAATCACCATGGATATTTATACACACATCGATGAAGAAGCCCAGCAGGCCAAAGTCAGCCAGTGGCTCGAAGAAGACCTCTCCGATATCATGGCACCGGCTAAGGAAGCCCATCAAAAACGCTCCTAAAACACCGTGGCCCTACACTGGCCCTACTTTAACTCCAAACGCACCAAAAAAGGCACCACGGAAAACTCCGTAGTGCCTTTGCTGACAAGGGATTGCGCGATTTTGGATTTTTCACCAGACGGAAAATCACAGTTGCGCGATCATTTTGTGCGTCTGCGGGATTACGCGGACGTCCTTAAGCTTAGATAACGCGTAGTTCTGGCAGATGAGGACTTTTTCTGGGCTGGCGGCTTTACAGCCGCCGTATGGGGTTACTGGCTGGATGATGAAAAGCGTCTCCGGTGCCGTTTCCGCCACCATGTCGATTGCCTGCCGGAATTCTTCTTCTGTGGTTTCTTCTCCCACGACAAGTTTTATATACAAGTCTTTCGCTTTTGCCACTTCGATGAAGCGCTTGTGCGCTTCCCACTGCGGTTTGCGGATGATGCTCGGCAGTTTGATATCCATGCTGATGATATCAACCACATCGAGGATATCTGCGAGCTGCTCCGGCAAGGTGCCATTTGTTTCCAGGAACACCGGCACCGTTATTTTTTTTGCCAATTCGCGGATGAAAGCGGCATGCAGCAGCGGTTCTCCACCTGTAAAACTTACCGCCTGATGCGGAACCTCCTTGCACAGGCGATTAATTTCGATAGCTACCTGCTCGACAGATCGTGGATTGGGTAGTTTTGCAAATTCACGGCTGCCAGCATAGGTCTCTACCTCACACGCTGCATGGCTTCCTGGTTTATTTTCCGTATCGCAGTAGCGGCAATCCAGATTACAGCCCTCAAACCGCACAAACACCTGCCGGCAGCCAACGTATTTGCCCTCGCCTTGAATGGACGAAAAAATTTCGATAAGATTCTCTTTCATATTCAATCCTTCGTATAAGTAACACTGGACTTCTGCGATTCAAAAACCGTAATGGCATAAAGTGCGCTATCACGTTTGAATACTTCACAGCCCGCCAATTCCTCAAAGGTAATCCCCGCCAGATTTTCAGCGGTAGGATGCACTCCACCGGCAAATGGCTCGAGGTCGTTTAGATACCGATGGTCGAAGCGCTCAAGGACATCAGCCAGTTCTTTTTTCATGACTTTAAAGTCAATCAGCATGCCGAGCTCATCCAATTCTTTCCCCTTGACCACGGCCTCGACGACCCAGTTATGGCCATGCAGACGCGCACATTTGCCGGGATACCCTTCGACATGATGAGCGGCTTCAAATGCTCCTTCTATTTTTAACGTATACATACAATACCTTCCTTTCGTTTCTAAGGCAAAACCTCCCTCAGAGAGGGAGGCTTCTGTTAACGCCCAATATTTTTGGTGTTTTTGACATTACCGACGATATCATCCATGCTCATAGCACGCGTATGCTGGGTGTGGCTCCACTCATGGTCATTGCGGTTGATAAACCCGAGGAAGATAATGGGAATCCAGGAGTAAATAAACACCGGATACAGCAGCATGTAGAGCCAGGATTTCCACTTGGCACGAATCTTGATCAGGATGATCATCGGCAGGATATACTGACCGAGCATAATTGCCGTCATAAGCTGCGATGGCATGAAGTTGTAGATGTTCGTATAGAACGGTTCAAATCCGAGCTGAATGTAACTGATGATAATGAAAATGGTCGAAATCATCAAGAAATGCGGCTGCATCAGATAGATGCATTCATCCCACATACGGATATCCTTGTGCCTCCAGCCCGCTTTAAGCATCTTCGGAATAAAGCGGTTGCCGACATCAAACTGTCCCTGTGCCCAGCGCTTGCGCTGATTCCAGGACTGTTTGAACGTAAGCGGCTTTTCGTCGTAGATGATGGCATCGTGGGCCCAGCTGGTCTTGATGCCCTGCGCCATGCACTTCATGGTAAATTCCATATCCTCTGTCAGGCAGGTTGCATTCCACCCATGTTTCTTGAGGATATCCGACGAGAAGCACATACCAGTGCCACCGAGGCAAGCCGAAAGACCGATATTGGATTTTGCCAGATGGGAAATATAGCAGATAACCCAGAAGGCAATCGCAAAGGTACCCGCGACCCAAGTATCGTACGGATTTTTCGCATCCATATACCCCTGGATAACCTTATCGCCTTTACAAAGGCGGTTATTCATTTCCATGAGGAACTGCGGATGAACGAGGTTATCCGCATCAAATACACAAACCGCATCGTACTGTTTTTCCATCTTGAAGAGGCGGTCAAACATCCACTCCAAGGCATAGCCTTTGGATTTTTTCGTTGGATGCGTGCGCTCGTGGACAATCGCCCCAGCATTAGCAGCAATCTCGGCCGTATTGTCCGTGCAGTTATCCGCGATTACATGGATATCATACATATCCTTCGGGTAATCGAGCCCCCGCAGATTATCGACGAGCTGGCCGATAACGGCGTGCTCATTATGGGCTGCGACAATCAGGGCAAACGTCTTTTTCGGCGTCTTGATTTTTGTCTCACCGCGACGCCACATGCCACAGAAACCAATGACGAAGAAATACAACGTAAAGAGGAAAATCATGATCTGCA
>CALYVJ010000206.1 GCA_945494195.1 uncultured Selenomonas sp.
AGCTTCCATCGTATAGACGGCACGATAGCTCGTCGAACCATTCTCCGTCTGTACTTTTGGTTTCATCATCTCTTCACGCTTCAGAGCCAATGCCTGAAGTTTAGCGGCATTGTCTTTAACAACTATGTCTAAGTTCTCCTCAATTTTCGTATCCAGCCCTGGAGCCGCATCAACGTCTTCCAGGTTGTAGCCCAACTCGATCAGGGCGTCTCCTACGGTCTGTTTGCTGGTCATAACTTCCTTTTTCTGACCTTCGTACGATACAGTTACCGGAACCGCACGGTAAACTGTGATTTTCGTGTTTCTATCATTGATTTTTTCCATGTGGAATTCATCATTGGCGCTAAGTTTCACGCCAGCCCTGGCAAGGATATAATCCGGGCTCGTATGGGTAGTATGGGTAGTAATGGTACGTCCATCTACTTCGATGGATACCTGGTGAATATTAGTAGGAATTGTATTGCGGGTAAAGCCCGTTGTCATCATCATCATGGCTGCCAGCATCAAGCACAGCACAAATTTCTTTTCTTTTTTGTTGAATGTAATAAGTTTCGTTAAACTCATTGAAAGCCCCCTTTAAATTTTGCGTGAAGAACTTCAAGAAGTATACCATGTGGCAAACTTGCTTGTCAAATCCAACATATATATTCTCCCACTTTACGCTGAAAACAAGCTGAAAAATGGGAATAGAAAAGTGGTGGAGGCCTCTTTCGTGAGGTCGTCCACCACTTTTGCTAAAAAACCATGATTTTTAGGGGTTAAAGCCCGTATAATTCCTCCGCATTCTGTGAGGTTTGTTTTGCCACGATTTCCATCGAAATGCCCTTGATCTCGGCTACTTTCTCGGCCACAAACCGGACATAAGCCGGCTCGTTTTGCTTGCCCCGCATGGGAACCGGAGCCATATAGGGAGCATCCGTCTCCACCAACAGGCGCTCTAACGGGAATTTCTGAACAATTTCCGGCAGCTTAGCGGCATTTTTGAACGTCAGCGGTCCATCCACCCCAATGTACCACCCCAACTTCAAAAGCTCCTGCGCCATTTCCCAGCTTCCCGAAAAACAATGCATGACACCGCGAATCCCTTTTCCTTCCCGTTTGAGGATGGAAAGGGTATCCCCATGCGCATCCCGGTCATGGACACAGACCGGCAGATGAAGCTGACGGGCTAAATCAAGCTGATGGATAAAAACCTGCTGCTGCAGCTGGCGTTTCTCCTGGTCCTTTTCCCAGTAATAATCTAGCCCGATTTCCCCAATGGCTACCACCCGCGACTGTTTTGTCCAAGCCACCAGCTGGTCATCCTCCCGACTGGTCAGCAGAAAAGCTTCCTCAGGATGGATGCCGACACCGGCGTAAACACCCTCATAGGCCGCTGCCAATTCCACCGCCTTAGCGGAGGACTCCAGCGTATCGCCCATGTTGATGATACGCGTCACACCGTTTTCCCGAGCCCGCTCAATTGCCTCCTGCTCATGCCCGCAGAATTTCGTATCGTTGAGATGCGTATGGGTATCGACAAGTTCCATCATTTCACGATAGCTCCTACCGGCATATCCACCGACAGGACCTTTAAGTCATCCCCGGCCGATGCAGCCAAAATCATACCATGAGAAACCACACCACGGATTTTCGCCGGCTTGAGGTTTACCACCATGACGACGTTTTTGCCGATAAGGTCCGCTGGAGTGTAGTGTTTGGCAATTCCCGATACCAGTTCGCGCTGTTCCGATCCCAAATCCACCTTGAGTTTCAGCAGTTTCTCCGTTTCCGGAACTGGCTCAGCTTCCAAAACCTTGACGACACGAAGCTGCACCTTGCTGAATTCATCAAAAGTGACTTCGCCGTTATCGGCTTTCTTCTCTGCCTTCTTCTCTTTTTTCTGCTTCGGCTGTTTGGCCTGTTTCGGCTGCTCCTCTTTCTCCACTTCAATGCGCGGGAAGAGCTGCTCCGGCGTACCGACCTTGAGGTCAGCCGGCGTGCCGCCCCACTGACGGATATCGTCAAGCTGTACCGTTGCAAAAGCCTGCGGCAGGTTGAGCTGCTGCCAGATACGCCCAGCGGTAACCGGCATAAACGGCTCAATCAGCACGCTGATATGGCGCAGGGATTCCACCAGATTGTACATGACATTTGCCAGTTCCTGTTTCTTCGCTTCATCCTTGGCTAGAGCCCAAGGGGCCGTTTCGTCAATATACTTGTTGGCCCGGCTGATGAATGCCCAAACCTTCTTGATGGTAAGGGACAATTCCATCTTCTGCATGTTCTCATCAAAGAACTTGACGGTCTCAGCAGCATCAGCCTTCAGGGATTTATCGATTTCACTCTCTCCCTGGGGCGCCAGTACCACACCATCCTGGAACTTGCCGATCATGTTAAGGGTACGGTGCAGCAGATTGCCCAGGTCATTGGCCAAATCGCTGTTGATACGCTGGATAAGGGCATCACGAGAGAAGTTGCCATCCTGTCCCAGATTGATTTCCCGGAGCAGGAAGTAACGGATCGCATCGGCGCCGAACTCATCGATAAGGCCAATCGGGTCAACTACGTTGCCCTTGGATTTGGACATCTTGTCGCCATCGACAATCAACCAGCCGTGGCCATAAACCTTTTTCGGCAGTGGCAGATCCAGTGCCATCAGGATGCAAGGCCAGATAATAGTGTGGAAACGGACGATTTCCTTGCCCACCAGATGCAGGTCTGCTGGCCAGAATTTGTTGAACTTCTCCGGATCATCGAGGAAGCCGATTGGCGTAAGATAGTTCGTCAGCGCATCGAACCAAACATAGATAACATGTTTTTCATCGATGGGAACCGGAATCCCCCAGTCGAAGGAGGTACGTGAAATGCAGAGGTCCTCCAATCCCTGTTTGATGAAATTGATCATCTCATTGCGGCGGGAAGCCGGCTGGATGAACTCTGGATTCTTCTCGATGTAATCCAGGATTTTATCCTGGTAGTTGCTCATCTTGAAGAAATAAGCTTCTTCAGCTACTTCCTGAACCGGGCGATGGCAGTCCGGGCAGCAACCGTTTTCATCGAGCTGGTGCTCCGTCCAGTAGCTCTCGCAAGGCGTGCAGTAAAGGCCCTTATAAGAGCCTTTGTAGATATCTCCCTTGGCATAGATACGGCGGAAGATTTCCTGAACCACTTTCTCATGACGTTTCTCGGTCGTGCGGATGAAATCATCATTGCTGATGTGCAAGAGCTTCCAGAGATTCTGGAAGCCAGCAACGATTTTATTCGTGTACTCAATGGGCTGGATTCCCTGCTCTTCAGCTTTCTCCTGGATTTTCTGGCCATGTTCGTCCGAACCGGTCAGGAAAAACACATCTTCACCGGCCAAACGGTGAAAACGAGCAATAGAATCCGCAATCGTCGTGCAGTATGCATGACCGATGTGCAGCTTAGCACTCGGATAATAAATCGGTGTCGTAATGTAAAATGGTTTTTTCTCTGTCATGGAAAATGATCCTCCTTATAATAACCCGCTAATGATTCGGGTTTTCGTCTATCTTTTCTATTATAACGCCATTACTGCCATTTTGCCAAAGGCAAAATGGTCCGGTCAGCTGTCTGGGAAAAATCCCTGTTACCGCTTATTCAGCGTCCTCTGCCAGCATCGCCTGATAGACGTCCCGCCGGCTAAGTCCCAATTTCTTGGCCGTTTCCCGCATGGCCGACTTCTTGTCCATACCGTCAGCCATCAACTGCTGGCAAAGGACCACCGGGTCCTTCGGCAACGTATCTTCTTCCATCGGGCACGACTCTCCGCTGGCACCTTCCACGATAATGACATATTCGCCCCGCGGGTCGTTTTCCTGATAATAGGCCAATAACTCCTGCAGGCTGCCTCGGCGAAATTCCTCGAATTTCTTCGTAAGCTCACGCCCCAATGCCGCCCGGCGATTTCCCAGTCCAGCCTCGAGCTGTTTGAGGGTCGTCTTCAAATGATGCGGTGCCTCATAAAAAATCAAGGTACCCTCATAGCTCTTGACCCGGGCCAAAGTTTCCTGCTGTTTTTTCGCAGTCTTGGGCAAAAAGCCCACAAAGGTGAACAGCGTCGTATCAAGGCCTGAACAAATCAGCGCCGAAAGACCGGCGTTGCACCCCGGCAGCGGTGACACACGGATGCCAGCTGCAAT
>CALYVJ010000207.1 GCA_945494195.1 uncultured Selenomonas sp.
CAACTTTTCTCGGCATATCGTTTTTGACGATGCTGTTTTTAGGCAGCTGTGGAATTTATGGTGCAATGCAGGAGAATAATCGCCTGATTCGGGAATATCGCCGGGATATGGAAGACAGTGCCAAGCTTCAGCTGGAGTGGCAGACCCATTCGGCGCTAAGTGTAGTGGAAAACTGTTACCAGGCACAGTTGCGCGGTGAGCTCACCCAAGAAGAGGCTATGTAGCGTGCCGCTGACCTCATTCGCAATATGCGCTATGATAACGGGCAGGGAGATTTTACCATTGATACCGACCAAGGCGTCAATGTGGTTTTGCGGGGAAGTGCCGCTGAGGGCAAGCTGCGGATTGATGCCAAAGATCCGAAGGGGCGTTATTATATCCGTGAGATGATCGAACAGGCCAAACAGGGCGGCGGTTTTTCTGATTTTCTGTTCCCCAAGCCAGGCCTTACTGAGCCGTTGCCCAAGCGCTATTATACGATGGAATTTGCCCCTTATCACTGGGTGATTGGCACTGGAATTTGGCTCGATCAGATTGACCGTCGGGTGGCTATGCGGGAAAAGGCTTTTGTCCAGAATATGAAGGAGCAGGTCATTCGCACGGTTACAGGACTTGCCCTGCTGGAAATCTTGTTTGTTTTGCTGGCCGTCATTGTGGGGCGTCGTCTGGCTTATCCAATCCAAGTGGCGACCAAAAGGATGCGTGAACTGGGCAACGGCAAACTCAAGATGGATGTGCAAACCAGAGCGGAAATGCAGGAGCTTTCCAGGCGTGATGATGAATTTGGGGCCATGAGCCGGGCAATGAATGAAATGAACCAGAAACTATACGATAACCAACGCATCATCTTGTGCATGGCACAGAAGGATGCGTTGACGGGGTTGGCCAATCGACGCCATTTTACAGAGTTTACCCATAAATGCTCGGGTGATACTATGCTTACGTTGATTTCACTCGATCTTGACCATTTCAAGGCAGTCAATGACAATTTTGGACACCAAACTGGCGATGCCGCACTTTTGATTTTTGCCGAAGTCTTGAAGAGCCAGTTCACCGATGCGCTCAACGTTCGCATGGGCGGCGATGAATTCCTTGTGGCACTTACAGGCAAAGTTGACCCAGAGAAGACGGAAGCACGCTTGCAAGCCTTTATGCGGCAGCTGGTGGCTGTATACCGGCAGGATGAGGGCCTGAAATGCCTGACGGTCAGTGCTGGTATTGCCTATGCCAAGGAAAAGCCGGTCCCCATTGAGGTGCTCATGAATCACTGTGATGAAGCCCTCTACAAAGCAAAAGCATGCGGGCGTTCCTGCTACCGCGTTTATCAAGAATAGATGGTTGGTACATAGGATAATATATAGTAATAGTTGCAGATTTATATATTGAAGGGATTGAACGAATTTGGCAGACGAGAAAATAAGCGAGGTCGGCATAAATATTGCTGAGAAGGCAACGGTTATCTGGAATGTGGCAGATGTACTCAGAGGTCCATTCAAGCCTCATGAGTATGGTCTGGTCATATTGCCTATGACAGTGGTGAAGCGGTTCCATGACTGTTTGTTGCCTACCTATGACAAGGTGCAGGAGACTTATGCGAAGGTCAAAAACTTGGCCGTGAATAATACGTTCCTGACTAAAGCATCCGGCTACCAATTTTACAACACCAGCAAGTTTACCTTCGAGAAGCTGCTGGGGGATGCAGATAACATCGAAGAAAACTTCCGAGATTATCTGAACGGCTTTTCGGACAATGTGCAGGACGTTCTGGCTAAGTTTGATTTCGAGACGATTATCCGCCGTATGGTGGATTCCAACACCCTGTATCTGGTTATCAAAGAGTTTGGCAGTGAAAAGGGGTATCTGGGGCCGGATAAAATCAGTGCTGTGGACTGCGGCTATATCTTCGAAGATTTGGTACGCCGTTTTTCGGAGAGTTTTGGAGAGGAAGCCGGGGCACATTTCACCAGTCGGGACATTATTTATATGATGACGGATTTGCTGCTATCGGACGCAGACCTGTCCAAGGGTGGCAGCGTCACCGTCTACGACATGGCTATGGGCACCAGCCAGATGCTGGGCTGCATGGAGGAACGCATCCACCAATTGAACGCCAATATGAATGTGGCGGTGTTCGGCCAGGAGTTCAACCCTTCCACCTATGCCATTGCCAAGGCTGACATGATGATTCGTGGCGGCAATCCCAATGATATGCGGTTCGGTGATACCCTGTCGGAAGACCAGTTTGAGGATTATACCTTCCAATATATAATCTCGAATCCTCCCTTCGGCATTGACTGGAAGCGGGAGAAGACTGCCGTTGAGAAGGAGCATAAGAAGGGCGAACAGGGCCGTTTTGCTCCTGGTCTGCCGAAGATTTCGGACGGGCAGCAGCTTTTCGTCCTCAATGGCCTGAAAAAGCTGGCTGCTGATGGCAAAATGGCCATTATCCAGAACGGCTCCCCTCTCTTCAGTGGTGATGCAGAAAGCGGTTCTTCGGAAATTCGCCGTTACATTATCGAAAATGATTGGCTGGATGCTATTGTCCAGCTCTCCACGGATATGTTTATGAATACAGGCATCAGCACCTATATCTGGGTTCTGAACAAGAACAAGCCTGCCTGGAGGCAGGGGAAAGTCCAGCTGATTGATGCCTCCCATTGTGCCGAGCCACGCCGCAAGAGCATTGGCACAAAGCGGAATGACATTACAGACCTTTGCCGAGAGCTTATCGTGAAGGCTTATGGGGAGTGCAAGGATGGGGCCGTTTATGGTGAGCCTGATGGGATTTACTGTGAGAGCAAGGTCTTTGACAATGAGGAGTTCGGCTACCATAAGATTGTGGTGGAGCGGCCGCTGAGAATGGCAGTGAAGGTTAATGATGAATCCCTGGCAGCGTTCAAGCAGTGCCTGGCAAGGACTATTTTCAAGGAGGACAAGGAAAATCTGCCGGAAATGAGCTTGGCAGAGGCCATGTCACTTCCTATCGAGAAGGTTCCCAGAGCCATCAAGCTGAAGAACATTGCTGAGGAGGAAGCCAAATTCTATTTCAGCAATGCCTTGAATATCTTGGAGTCGATGAAGCAGGAGGAGCCTTATTTGAGTTTGGACGATTTTGAAAAGGCATTTAATAAGCATCCTGCCAATGTCAAAGGCATCAAGTTCGATATGCTCTATAACAGTCAGGACTTCAGCTATGCTCTGTTCGAGGTAAATCCGGCAGCGGAAATCGTCTACGACGGCAAACATAAGCCTGTGGCGGATACGAATCTGCGGGATACGGAGAACGTTCCCTTGAAGGAGAACATCGAGGAATACTTCCAGCGTGAAGTTCTGCCCTATGCCCCGGATGCGTGGATAGATAAGAAGAAAACCAAGGTGGGCTATGAAATCCCCATGACACGTTATTTCTACAAGTATGAGGCTCCTGAGCCGGTAGAGGAAGTGGCTGTACGGATTCATGAGCTGGAGCTGGATATTCAGAACAGCTTAGACAAGCTCTTTGCTGGTGAGGTGTGATATGGGCAGAAAAATGAAGGACAGCGGGATAGAGTGGATTGGGGAGATTCCTGAGGACTGGACTATTAAGAGGCTGAAATATCAGTTTGATTTTGGCAAAGGTCTTTCCATCACTAAGGCCGATTTAGTAGAAAATGGAATTGCTGGAATAAGTTATTGTCAAATGCAGTCAAAAGAGAATAATGGAACGAAAGTTAATGATTCTCTTATAAGATATATTTCTCGTGATAGTGAGGTTGTATCGCCAAATTCGTTGTTACAGAAAGGTGACTTTGTTTTTGCTGATACATCTGAAGACCTGGCTGGGTGCGGTAATTGTGTATATGTTGATTCTGATAACGAATTATACGCCGGATACCATACGATTATTCTTAAAAACAAGGAGGATAATGGGAAGTACTTAGCATATTTATTTCAGACGGATAATTGGCGTAAACAGATTCGTGCCAATGTATCAGGTGTTAAGGTTTTTAGCATTTCTAGGAAAATATTATCGGAAGCGATAAACATAGTTCCTCCTATTGAAATGCAAGCAAAGATAGTAGAGATTCTTGACGAAAAGTGTATAGACATCGATACTGCTATAAAAAAGACTACTGACAGTATGGAAGCAT
>CALYVJ010000208.1 GCA_945494195.1 uncultured Selenomonas sp.
GTGCCAAAAGCTCCGGCGTATAAAATCCATAGCGGATATTCCAGCCAGAGACCGCCGCCATTTCCACCAAGCGGATTCCCTCGGCGAGGAACAAGCCCTCCTTGTCACGATGTTTGCGGCTGTGCAGGCTTGCAGCCAGCTTCACCTTTTTATTGGCAGGACTGTCAATTCTCTGCTCCATGCTTCATCCTCCAAATACAAGAAAAGGGCTGACAGAACCAACGGTTCCATCAACCCTGCATCTTCATTTCAAACCTATTAATTACAGGTTCTCTTTAGCAACAGCAACGAGCTGAGCGAATGCCTTCTCGTCGGAAACTGCCAGGTCAGCCAGCATCTTACGGTTAACCTCAACGCCAGCTTTCGTCAGGCCGCAGATCAGGCGGCTGTATGAAAGGCCGTTAACGCGTGCAGCAGCGTTGATACGAGCAATCCAGAGGCGACGGAAATCGCCCTTCTTCGCACGACGATCAGCGCGTGCGTAGTAGAGAGCCTTCATTACGGTCTCGTTAGCTTTTTTGAACTGTTTGCTCTTCGTACCTTTATAACCCTTAGCGAGCTTCAGAATTTTCTTATGACGTCTATGTGCAGTCACGCCTACTTTTACTCTTGGCATGTTTTCATCCTCCTAATAATCGGTCTCGTAATCCAGTCAAATTTCGCGATTAAGCGTACGGCATCATTCTCTTGACGCGGCCGTAATCTGCAGCCGTAATCAGAGATGCTTTACGCAGGTTGCGTTTACGTTTCGGAGATTTCTTCTCCAGAATATGGCTCTTGAAAGCCTTGTTACGTTTGAATTCACCACTACCCGTTACGGTAAAACGTTTTGCAGCAGCTCTGCGAGTTTTAATCTTTGGCATTACTGTTTTCCTCCTTAGACTGAGTCTCTTTCGACTTCTTGGGTTTCGATGCTTTCTGCACCTTCGGTGCAACGATCATCGTCATATTTTTTCCTTCAAGTTTGGCATTGCGCTCAATCGAGACGCTGTCGCCCAGCCTTTCAGCTACGCGGCCCAATACCTCTTTGCCGAGTTCCGGATGAGAGAGCTCTCGTCCGCGGAACATGATAGTCACTTTGACTTTATTTCCTTCTTCGACAAAGCGAAGAGCATTCTTCAGCTTGACGTCAAAATCGTGTTGTTCAATGTTCGGGCGAAGTTTGACTTCTTTGATGCTAATGACCTTCTGTTTCTTCTTAGCCTCTTTCTCCCGTTTCTGCTGTTCGTATCTATACTTACCAAAATCCATGATACGGCAGACCGGCGGTTTTGCCTTTGGAGCTACCTCAACCAGGTCAAGATGCTGCTCCTCCGCCATGCGAAGCGCCTCACGCGTCGGCATGATGCCGAGCTGCTCACCAGTTGCGCTGGTCACGCGTACTTCGCGGATATGAATTTCTTCATTGATGCGTAACGAATCTCTGCTAATAGTAGAACACCTCCTGATGTTTTGTTTATAAACAAGAAAGAGGCGGCATAAAGCCACCTCTAAAAAACTCATGCTATAAACCCGACTGACCATTGCCAGCAGGTGAGAAGCGGTGGCTCCTTCTTGTTCACGACTATGCTAGTTTACCATACCCCAGCCAAACTGTCAAATCTTTTTTCGTTTGCCTTGATTATCCTCAAGACTTTTGCAACCGCCAAGCTGCCGCCGACCGGTATACCAGCAAGAATAAACTGATTTCCAGCGGATAGCACAGGATATTTTTTACAAGCCGTCCCATAAAGATGGCCGAAGCTGCCTTATCGTAAAACAACGTAAGCCACAAGGTATTTAATCCCAAATGAACAAAGACCGCCACCAGTAAAAAAGGCAGCCAGGTATTTTTCCACCCCATAGGCGGTTTATTATGGAAGAAAAATCCATAAATCCACCCCGTCAGAAAATCCGACAACATAAAGCCTGGAAAGAAAACGCCAAGGCCCAGCACTGCTGTCCCCAGAAAATTGGCCAAAGCACCAACCAATCCAGCCCGCCAAGGGCCGAACCAGGCGCCATACATCGCCAGCGGCAAAAAACCAAAGGTGATATGGATAAACACCGTCTGAATGGAAAACACATAGGTGAGCAAGATGATAAAGCTGATGCTAAAGGCACCATAGACCATCGCCCGCACTTTATCCTGGAACATGAAAAGACCTCCTTCATGCAAAAACAAGCGTTGTTGCACGATTGAGAGGTCTTATTCTCAGATGCAACGGCGGGATGCAGCCAATGTACCGCAAGTCAAAACTTTTCGTCCGGATGGCAACTCCCCGTCCATCTGGCACTTAACGCACATTCGCTTACTCTGTTACAGATATTTATCTGTACGCCCTCAATATAGCACGCACCATTCATTCCGTCAAGAATCCCCACGTGCATTTTACAGGATAATGCCCAGCCATTTCCAATACGTCGACGCCATAAGCAAAATAAGACTGTAGGCAATCAGCGTAAGGGGGATTCCCGTCTTGATGAAGGTCTTGGCTTCAAAGGTTTCCGTGCCAAAGGCTACCATATTCTGGGGTGCATTGACGGGCAAAATGAAACCGAAACAAATCACATACTGCAGGATAAGCGTCATCCCCACCACATTGAGCTGCGAATGTTCCGCTGCTCCCTGCAACACCGATATAACGATAGGAATCATGGCCGCTGCCAAGGCCGTAGCACTGGCAAACCCCAAATGAATGGCAATCAAAAACATCGCCAGTATTGCTATGATCATAAAAGCCGACGTATGGTAAAGGCCAAACAACGATACAATCACATGAGCAATCCAGGCCGCCGCCTTTGTCGAAAGCACCGCGGAACCAAGACTTATGCCAACGCCAAACAATACCAGGGTCCCCCAACCGATTTTTGCCTGCGCCTCTTTCCAGGTCATGATTCCTATCCCTGGGAGCATCATGATAGTGATCGCCGCCATGGTCGTCGAGGAAGTATCGAAGTTATGCAAGATCTTTTCGGTGGACCACAAAAATAGCAAAATCAACGAAACAACCAGCAGCTTCTTCTCACTTAACGACATAGGGCCCAACGCCTTTAGCTCCCGGGCCACCGTTGCCTGTCCACCCTCAATTTCATCCATCTCTGGCGGCACCAATTTCAGCAGCAGGAAGTAAAGCACCACACTCATGATTGCCGCAAAGGGAGCAGCCGTGATAAACCAGTCCATCCAGCTTACCGTTGTTCCCAGCTGTTTTTCAATAAAATCCAGCGCAATCATATTCTGCGCCGCTGCCGTCTTGATACCTACATTCCAAATACTGTCAGCCTGAGCAATCGCAATCATCATCACAGCGGAAAACCGACTTTTAAGCGACACACCAAAGGCCGAAATGATGCCCATAACAATAGGCACCATACAGGATACACGCGCCGTGGTACTGGGCACAAAAAAGCTCAGGATAAAACCGACCAATATAACACCAGCCAAAACATTTTTCGTCTTGGCACCAATCTTCGACAAGATAAATAGAGCCAACCGTTTGTCGAGTCCCGTCTTCATCATGGCCGCCGAAATGAATAACGCCGCACCTACCAAAGCCAGTGCCGGACTAGAAAAGCCTGACATCGCCAGCTTCAGTGCCCCAGAAGTTCCCAACACCTTATCCGGATTCATCATGTTCGGTGCCGTCCCGAGCAGAAAGGCCATAAGCGAAATAATGATAGCTGCCGATACCGGATAAGAAACCGTCTCAAACATCCAAATCACAACCGAGAATATTAGCACCGCCAGCATCCGGTGACCAGCAGTAGATAAATCCGGCGGCGTTGGCAATAATAAAATGAACAACAAAGTCAACAGCCCCAAAGGCAAACCTATCTTTTTCCGCAAATTGCATCCTCCCTTTCAAAAAAGGGCCCACCATGCCCGGGAAAATATTTTCCCTCACATGACGTCCCCCATTGTACCTTTGCTATATTGTTTTTTTATATCTTCTATGCTGTTTTATATGTAATACAACGATCGATAAATAATGTCAATGGATTATTTGTAACTTTGTAAACAAAAAACCGATCCAGCCTCCCTACCAAAGACTGAATCGGTTCTTATTCCGTCAATACGCTTAAAAAGTCAAAACGTCGTCTAATTCATTCTTAATAACTGTT